>DATEOV010000060.1:0-2201 GCA_035273645.1 Flavobacterium sp.
TCATTTATCTTTTTTATCCATTCCGCAGGAGAATTTTCTTGCCATTTTTTTTGAAGTATTTTTAATTTATACTTTAATTTTCTTTCATATCTAGGTGTTAATAAACATTGCTGAATAGATTTTTTTAAGTCTTCAATCCCGCACGCCTTCTTTAAAGCAGCATCCGCTCCCCAAGACAGGTATTCCTCTTCGTCATTCTTATTGACATAAGCGCTCCATACTATTGAGGAGGTATCTACATTCCGTTCGCTTTCACGAATTGACTTAATAATTTTTTTTCCCGCTCGATGACCCTGCAAGTTTATATCGACCATAATTAGATCATAAGCTTCACTCTGTACCTTTTGAATTGCAGTGAGACTATCGTCGACTAAATCAACGTGATAACCTAATTTCTGTAAAAAAATACTCATGACTCTTTGACAAGCTTCATAATCTTCTACTAACAATGCCCGTTTAATAATAGTAATCTCTTTTTTTTGTTCTTCCTGCGGTTCCATTGTGGCTCCTTGTTGATCCTTAATAATGAATGTAGTAACCTGCCCAAAGGACAGGGTGTTAGTTAACTTATGGTAATAAATGCTTTTCACCAGCCAGTATTTGGCTGAGTTCATCAAGCTGTTTGGCACTATCGGTTTTCTGGAAAAAGAGGAAATGGCCGTTAATCGTTTTATTAACGATAAAGGCGGTTCCTAGAGTTAATATAAGCAGCGTTAGATTGCCTAATATTTTTTTACAGCCTCTATGTTGCGCTAATATGGGTCTGGCTTCATCAATAACAATCAATGCTCGAGTTTTGTAATCATCGTCATCAATTCTTTTTTCTTCGAAAAGCCAATGATTTAATTTTTTTAATTCAGTTTCAACACCCTTAGCTATGATTCCCTCTGAATGATATCCACGACGATATAAATCATCGGTTTTTTTGGATAACCTATCTAATTGGATTTCAATACCGACGTAGATTAGAAAAGTGGGTTCAATTTGTGATTTATAATCTGGAAATTTAAATTCTTTTAATCCATCGGTCTTTAAAAAAAATAATTCACTTTCTCTAAGCTTCTTGACTGAGTCAAGATCATCGACCGATGTAAATTTGAGCTGTTCTAAAGTATGGATACCTTTATTAAGTGCACCTATATCAAAATGAAAAGGAAAGGGTAATCCGATTCCTGCGAACTCAACTACTTCATTAAATTTATTTTTTTCCCATTTTAGTTGGTTTAAAAGCTCAGCTAACGATTCTTTTATGTTGTTTGTTTTTTCATTATTAAGTGTATTAACAGGCATTGTTATTTTTTTCCTCTGTTGATAAATTGATAGGATTTTAAGTGAGACATTTTCTGCTTTCGGAAAGATAGGTAATTTCTTTTCCTGCAAACAGAAGAAAAGATTTTTTATGTCGCTTAATTTCTATAAGCTTAGGGACAATTTCTTTATTTGAGGTGATAAGATAAAGCTTAGTTTTTTTGTTTCTACTTCTTTTATCGGCAATATGATTTAATACTTCATTCAATTCAAGAAAAATACAATCAACATCTAAGAAAATAACTATATATCGAATTAAATGGAATGTTTT
This sequence comes from Flavobacterium sp., assembly GCA_035273645.1. Taxonomy (GTDB): domain Bacteria; phylum Bacteroidota; class Bacteroidia; order Flavobacteriales; family Flavobacteriaceae; genus Flavobacterium. The sequence continues at coordinate 1,580 of DATEOV010000060.1, forward strand.
AATAAGTGAATGAACGTCTTTTAGAGAAGAAACGGGAAATTTATAATTCTCATATGCAAAGCGAATAAATCTTTTTCTAAATGCTTTAGAAGAAGAAAATACTAATGTCTTTTCTCGATTGTCCCAAGAAGAATCTACTTTAAATTGTGTTATCGTTTTATTTTTTTCCATGATGGCACCATGATTAATTTATTTTTATGAAAAAATGTTAGCTAGCGGTATTTTCTACCTCTTCAAGTTCAGTAGATTGAACTGATATTTGGTTTTCTTTTAAAGGTAGATAACCAAGCTGAATTGCACGATGTATAGCTTGAGGAATGTTTTTACATTGAAGTTTTTTCAATGCATTCATTCGATGTCGCTTGAGAGAATCGGTAGATCGTTCTAATTTAAGAGCAGAATCTTTTAATTCTTCACCACATGAAGCGTAATACAAGCTTTCAATTTCTTTTTGAGATAATCGATCCCCATATTTGATAGAAAAGCTCAAATTAAAGTATAGAAGACGGTTTATTTTACTTTGAAGTTGATATGTGGTTGGATGCAAAATTTTTTCTTTGCATAATAAATGCTCGGCTGTTGCCTTATAATAATTATTTTCTTGCGTAATAAGGTTGCACCA
>DATEOV010000061.1:0-8862 GCA_035273645.1 Flavobacterium sp.
CGCTAAAACCTTCTACAATTTTAGTTTTTGGTATAGCCTTTGGTCTTTCGGTCGATGACACAGTTCGGTTCTTGGCACAGTATCGGGAAGAGTTAAAGAAAAACGACTGGAAAATAAAGAAATCTGTTTATGCTACTTTCAACGAATCGGGGTTGAGTATGTTTTACACTTCCATCGTTTTGTTCTTCGGGTTTTCGGTGTTTATGCTTTCAAGCTTTGGGGGAACTATTGCCCTTGGAGGATTGATTTCATTGACTTTATTATTCGGTATGTTGTCCAACTTGATGTTGCTTCCAGCATTGGTATTGACATTAAACAAAACAATTGCCAACGAACAGGAATTTATAGAACCTAAAATTGAGGTTCTGGAATTCACGGACGAGGAAATTGATAATTTTGAGAAAAAATTATAGTAAACACAAGCTATAGAGTGATATTATTAATCTATCAAAGCTGCATCCCTAAAAACGATGTAGCTTTTTGTTTTAAAACCAACTTTAATCCTCAAAATTCCCAAATCACTACTAAAGCCTAGCCCTGATAACCCAATTGCTCTCGCAATTACCTTTTACTTTTTCTTTAAAAAGTAAAAGATATAGCGGATAGCAGGAAATTGCTCCTTATTACACTATATCTCACAATGACAATTTCAAACAAATCCTTTATATTTGCATTTAGATTAAAACACTAATTTTTGTTTTGATCTAAATTTAAAATCTAAAATTAAAATGAGACACACAAAAGTTAAAGACTTACTAAACAGTACAACGACGTTACAGGAAATTAATGCAAAAGGTTGGGTTAGAACTTTTAGGAATAATCAGTTTATTGCTTTAAATGATGGTTCTACCATCAATAATATACAATGTGTTGTTGATTTTGAGAATACTCCAGATGAAACTTTGAGGAGAATTACAACTGGAGCCGCGGTTTCGGTAACCGGAAGTTTAGTGAAGAGCAAAGGTGCTGGGCAAAAATATGAGATTCAGGTAAAGCAACTGGAAATCCTTGGAGACTCGGATGCTGAGAAATTCCCGATGCAACCAAAGAAACATTCATTGGAATTCTTGCGTGAAAATGCACATTTGCGTGTACGTACGAATGCTTTTGGAGCAATTATGCGCGTGCGTTCGGTTTTGTCATTTGCTGTACACAGCTATTTCCAACAAAAAGGGTTTGTTTATGTAAATACACCAATCATCACGGGAGCTGATGCAGAAGGTGCCGGCGAAATGTTCCAAGTGACTTCATTGCCATTGGACAATTTACCTAAAAATGAAGAAGGCAACATTGACTACAAAAAAGATTTCTTCGGAAAACATACAAACTTAACGGTTTCTGGACAATTAGAAGGAGAAACTTTCGCAATGGCTTTGGGACAGATTTATACTTTTGGACCGACATTTAGGGCTGAAAATTCGAACACTTCGCGTCACTTGGCCGAATTTTGGATGATTGAACCAGAGGTGGCTTTCAATGACTTGAATGACAATATGGATCTTGCAGAAGATTTTATTAAATATGTAGTAAAATATGCAGTTGACAATTGCGGTGATGATTTGAAATTCCTGGAAGGTCGTTTGATCGAAGAAGAAAAATCAAAACCACAGGCTGACAGAAGTGAAATGCCTTTGTTGGAAAAATTAGGCTTTGTTATGAATAACGATTTCAAACGTGTTTCCTACACCGAAGCAGTTGATATCCTAAGAGATTCCACTCCAAACAAAAAGAAAAAATTTCAATATATCATAAACGAATGGGGAGCTGATTTACAATCGGAACACGAACGTTATTTGGTTGAAAAACACTTTAAATGCCCTGTAATCTTGTTTGATTACCCTGCAAATATCAAAGCTTTCTACATGCGTTTGAATGAAGACGGAAAAACAGTTCGTGCGATGGATATCCTTTTCCCTGGAATTGGAGAAATCGTGGGAGGTTCTCAAAGAGAAGAGCGTTTTGATGTTTTGGTTGAAAAAATGAAAGCCTTAGGAATCGACGAAGAAGAATTATGGTGGTACTTGGATACCAGAAGATTTGGTTCCGCGGTTCACTCTGGTTTCGGACTTGGATTCGAAAGATTGGTTCTTTTTGTAACTGGAATGTCTAACATACGTGACGTAATTCCTTTCCCAAGAACACCAATGAATGCAGATTTTTAGGACCGTTTAATCGGTTAATCGTTTATTTGTTAAACGATTGTTACGAATAAACGATTAAACAAATAAACGATTAAACAATACAAATGCTAAAGCAATTTTTAAATTTAAAAATATCACAGAAATTATCTCCACAACAAATCCAGTTGATGAAGTTAATTCAGTTGCCTACGCAAGCATTTGAGCAAAGATTGTTGGAAGAAATGAATGAAAATCCTGCTCTGGAATCTGGAAAAGAGGATGACAATTATGAAAAAGACGAGTTCGACACTGAACAATATGACGATTATGACGATTCGGAAGCAGACAGAGTCGAAGCCGAAGACATTAACATAGACGAATATCTAAACAGTGACGACACTCCAGATTACAAAACGCAGGCCAACAATTACAGCGATGACGATGAAACCAAAGAAACGCCATTTGCTGCAACGGTAAGTTTTCATCAGGACCTCATCAATCAATTAAACACGTTCATTCTTAATGATGAAGAACGTGATATTGCCGAATTTTTGGTGGGAAGCATTGACGATATGGGATATATCCGAAGAAGTGTTTCTGACTTGGTCGATGACATGGCTTTTACCCAAGGACTTTACACTACTGAAAAGCAAGTTGAAGCCATATTGCATATCATTCATGAACTCGAACCAACAGGTGTTGGGGCTAGAGATTTACAGGAATGTTTATTATTACAGTTGAAGCATAAAACGCCAACTGAATCGGTTGAATTGGCCACAAACATCATCGAACAGCAATTTGATTCGTTTGTGAGAAAGCATTATGACAAATTGATTCAGAAATTTAGCATTTCCAATGAACAACTTAGAAATGCCATTCATGAAATCGAAAGGCTCAATCCAAAACCCGGCGGTTCTTTTTCAGGAAATAATAAAATTACCGAAAACGTAGTCCCTGATTTCACCATTAGAATTGTTGATGGAGATTTAGAGCTTACATTGAATGGAAGAAATGCCCCTTCCCTACACGTTTCCAAAGATTATCAGGAAATGATGCAGACCTATAAAGAATCAAAAGACAAATCGCATTCACAAAAAGACGCAGTTCAGTTTATTAAGCAAAAATTGGATTCGGCAAAATGGTTTATAGACGCAATCAAACAGCGCCAAGACACTTTGTATGTAACCATGAACGCCATCATGCATTATCAGAAAGACTATTTGCTTGATGGTGATGAAACGCGATTGAAACCGATGATTTTAAAAGATATTGCCGACATGGTTGGACTTGATATATCGACAGTTTCCAGAGTGGCAAACAGTAAATATGTAGAAACTCCTTATGGCACAAAACTGATAAAAGAATTCTTTTCGGAAGCGATGAAAAATGATCAGGGAGAAGAAGTATCTACAATTGAAATCAAAAGAATTCTGCAAAACACCATCGAAGAAGAAGACAAAAAAAATCCACTTCCAGATGATCTTTTGGCTGAAATTCTAAAAGAAAAAGGATATCCAATCGCTAGAAGAACAATTGCAAAATACCGCGAACAGCTGGAAATCCCTGTTGCCCGTATGAGAAAAAAATTATAAGCATCGTTTCTCAACCTTAACTCCCCTCAAATCTCTTTTTGAAATTGAAAAAGATACTCCCAATATTCTCCTATATATTCCATCCGCTTTTCACACCGATACAAGCTTGCTTTTTCTTTTTTTTATTCCATATTGCAGATTACAAAATAGAACAGATTAGCGCATTTTTTTTACAAATTTCGATCATAACCATCATGACTCCGATGGCTCTGTATTATTTATTACGCTTTACAGGCAAAGTAGATTCCATAATGATTGCCGATATGGAACAACGCAAAATTCCGTTAATCTTTCAAAGCTTTATAATTATCTTATTACTAAGAAAAAGCATCTCATTAGAATATTACCCTGAATTACATTTCTTCTTCTTGGGCGCTTTATTTAGCACTTTATTTGCTCTTGGATTATTATATACCAAAATCAAAGCAAGTTTACACATGCTCGCTATTTCGGCCTTAACGGTTTTTGTATTTGGGTTGAATATTCATTTACAAATTGGAAACATCTACATAGTTCCGTTTTTACTATTGATGAATGGATTTGTAGCTTCTTCACGTTTGGTGATGCAAGCGCATACCCCAAACGAATTGATTATAGGATTACTGTTAGGCAGCATTCCTCAGTTGCTGTTTCTTTTTTTATGGTTATAAAATATAAAAGACAACACCAATACTCAACGTATTTATTTCGACAGGTATAGAATCGATCTGAGCAGATGATTTAAAAAATGAATTTATGTTATAATACACTTGCAGATTAAAAGCACTGTATCCTATTGAAAGATACACACCATAAAGAAAATCTTCAAAATCTTTATTATTTTTAATAACAACCTTTTGAACTCCATCATCATAAACTGACTTATCAGCCAGCAAATAACTGACTTTAAAACCACCATATATTCTAAAAAACTGAAACTCTTGAGGGGTTGAATTACGCCATCTAAATTCAAGTGGAAGTTCTACCCGAAACTGTTCGAACCTATTTTTATCATAATTGGATGGTATTACTCCATAAACAGGATTTTGGCTAGTTCCTGTAATAGACATATTTTGAAGATAGTTATTAAACGAAAAACCAATTCCAGTTGCTATTGCGAAAGTTCTACTTTTGTTTATTGGCATATCTCTAAGAAATCCCGCGGAAAAACCAAAAGATATTTTTTCTTGAGACACCCCTGATGGCTTTTCTATAAGCAAATTGTAGTTAAGACCAGCATAAAACTGATCCTCTCTGTATAAACTGTCAATCTTGACATGCAACGTATCAATTGAAAACGCATTCTCTTGAGAATATCCTCTGAAAAATGATAAAAAAAGAAAACAGCCAAGAAATAATCGCATCATTATTTTGTGAGTTAAATTGAGAGTTATAGCATTTAAAGCTTACTAAAACCTATTGTTTACCAATTACTGTTACAAATATAAGATTTTGGAAGTTTGATAGCACTTTTAAATATAAATTAAACTTCAACGGAGATAATCGAATAAAAATCATTCAAAATATCTAAAAATAGTATTACTTATTAATTAAAACACATATTTTTACTATTTACATATACAAACAATTCAAAACATACATTCACAGTACTTTAAAAACACATAAAATGCAAATAGGAATTATAGGACTTGGAAAAATGGGTTTTAATTTAGCTTTAAATCTAAATCGAAATCAATACGAAGTTATTGCCCATGATGTGAATTCTACTTTCGTCAAGAATATCGCAAAAGAAGGAATAAAAACGGCAGCAACTGTCGAAGAATTATGTCAACATTTACAAAATCGAAAAGTAATCTGGCTAATGGTTCCCGCTGGAGAAATTGTCGATGAAGTAATAACTTCTCTACTTCCTTTTTTAAATAAAAACGACATCATCATTGATGGAGGAAACTCTAATTATAAAGATTCAAAAAGAAGATATACACAACTCAAAGAACTTGGTTTTGACTTTCTGGATTGTGGTACTTCAGGCGGCACTTCGGGAGCTTTAAATGGCGCTTGTACAATGATTGGCGGAGACGCTCCTGTTTTTGAATATGTTTCCAATGTTTTTCAAGCCATTTCAGTTGCAAATGGATGTCTTTATACTGGTGAGGCTGGAAGCGGTCATTTCACAAAAATGGTTCATAATGGAATAGAATATGGCATGATGCAATCTATAGCTGAAGGTTTTGAAGTGTTTGAGCATTCCGAGTACGACATTAATTTTGAAAAAACAGCCAAACTTTTCAATCACGGTTCTGTCGTTCGCAGTTGGCTCATGGAACTTACAGAAAATGCTTTTTCTAAAGATCCAAAACTGGACAGCATAAAAGGGATTATGCATTCTTCCGGTGAAGGAAAATGGACGTTAGAAACTGCATTAGACCTTGGCGTGCCTACTCCAGTAATTGCTCTTTCGATAATGATGAGATACCGTTCTCAAATGCAGGATACTTTTTCTGGAAAAGTAGTGGCAGCATTGCGCAACGAGTTCGGAGGTCATGCTGTAGAGAAAAACGAGTAAACTGAGTCGAATTATTCCATTTGAATTTTAATCTAAAAGAAACATATGTCAATATTGATTTTAATTATAAGCATTGTATTGTTACTGGTTCTAATTTCTGTAATCAAACTCAATGCTTTTATTGCATTAATCATTACCGCGCTTTTTGTTGGAATTACAAAAGGAATGCCTTTCCCCGAAATCATAAATTCATTACAACAAGGCATTGGTAGTACACTCGGTTCTTTAATTTTAATTCTGGCCTTTGGAGTAATTCTAGGTAATTTATTGTCAAATAGCGGAGCAGCACAGCGGATAAGTTCCGTAATGACTAAGTTATTTGGGGCAAAACACATAAAATGGGCGATGGCTATAACTGGTTTTGCTGTTGGTATTTCCATGTTTTACAATGCTGGGTTTATCATTTTGATCCCAATGGTGTTTGCTGTCAGTACAAATACTAAACAACCACTTATCTATTTGGGTATTGCTATGGCATCGGCGCTGTCTATCACCCATGGATTTTTACCTCCACATCCTGGACCAACAGCCATTGCAGTAATTTTCAAAGCTAATATTGGCAAAACCTTACTTTATGGATTAATAATTGCGATTCCCGCTTTACTCATTGCCGGAATCCTATTTCCAGAGTTTATTAAAAAAATTAGTGCCAATCCACCTAAGGGTTTATTCGAAAGTAAAACATTCCAAGAATCCGAGTTGCCTTCTTTTACTATAAGCATCGTTTCCGCTTTGATTCCTATTTTGCTAATGGCTTTGGCTACCATAACAGAATTAACATTAGCCGAAACCAATTCTATCCGTATCCTTCTTGGATATATCGGAAACCCAACAATAGCTCTACTAATTGCTGTTGTGTTTGTATTTGTGTTTTTAGGAATAAAGAGAGGTCAAAAAATGCAGGACATCATGGATAAATCAAGCACTGCGCTTGCATCGGTAACCATGATTATTTTAATTATCGCATCGGGAGGCGCTTTCAAACAAGTTCTTATTGATAGTGGTATTGGAACTGATTTAGCCGTATTTTTCGAAAAATCTACACTTTCGCCTTTAGTCTTAGGATGGTTAATTGCTACAATTATTCGAATAGCAATAGGCTCAGCGACAGTAGCAGGGCTAACTGCGGCAGGAATCGTTCAACCTTTAGTAGCCAGTTCAGGCATCAGCCCAGAATTAATGGTGCTTTCTATTGGAGCTGGAAGTTTGATGTGTTCCCATGTTAATGATACAGGATTTTGGATGTTCAAAGAATATTTTGGCATTAGCCTAAAAGACACTTTTAAAACATGGACTATAATGGAAACGATTATAGGAACTATGGGATTGATTGGTGTTTTAATTCTAAATCAATTTGTGACTACTTAAAAAATGGGAAAAGAATACATAGGGATAGACATTGGCACAACGGCTACAAAAGCAATTTGTTTTGACGAAAACGGAACTGTATTGCATAAAATCACCAAAGAATACCCAATGTACCACCCTAAAGAAAATTGGAGCACTCAAAAACCAAATGAAATTTTAGATTCCGTTTTAGCCTGCATTAAAGAAATCACAAAAAACACTAAACCAGAATTTATTAGTTTCAGTGCTGCAATGCAAAGTATTCTTATCATAAATGAAGATGGTTTCCCGATAAGCGATGCATTACTTTGGGCAGACAATAGAGCTATTTCAATTGCCGAAGCATTAAAAGAGTCTGAACTTGGAACTACTTTTTATCAAAAAACAGGAATTCCTATTCATCCTTTTTCTCCAATGACAAAATTGGCTTGGTTTAAAGAAAATCAAACTGATTTATTCAACAATGCTTTTAAATTTATTAGCCTCAAGGAATATATTTGGCATAAACTCACAGGAGAATATATTACAGATACATCGATGGCATCTGGTACTGGAATAATGAACATCCACACTTTGCAATGGGACGAAACTATTCTTAATTATTTAAATATAAAGGAAGACCAACTTTCGAAAATTGTACCATCAACACACAAATCCAAAGGAATTAATGATGGCTTTTTGTACATCCTTGGAGGCGGGGATGGTCCATTGGCTAATCTAGGAACTGGCTCAATGGAAAAAAATCGGATTGCTTTATCCATAGGAACCAGTGGAGCTGTTAGAATCCCTATTGAACAGCCTTACATTGATTCTGAAATGCGAACACAATGTTATCATTTAATGGACAATAAATTCTTAAAATTAGGCGCGGTAAATAATGGCGCTATCATTTTACAATGGCTAAAAGAATCGCTTTTAAAAACAAATGAATCGTACGAAACCCTTTTAGAACAAACAAAAGAAATTCCCGCAGGTTCTGATGGTTTACTTTTTGTTCCGTATTTACTTGGAGAGAGAGCTCCAATTTGGGATGCAGAGGCACAGGGAACTTTACTGGGTATCAAAATTACCCATCATAAAGCTCATTTTATCAGAGCGACACTCGAAGGCATTCTTTTTGGATTATTCAGTGTTGTTGAAATTTTACTTCCAGATCCCAAAATAAGAAAAGAAACTACTGTGATGGTCAGCGGTGGTTTTGGCAAAAGTGAATTATGGTTACAAATGGTAGCCGACATTTTCCAAATGAAGGTAGTTGTTTCCGAAACCATTGAAGGAGCAGCTTGGGGAGCTGTTT
>DATEOV010000062.1:0-2453 GCA_035273645.1 Flavobacterium sp.
ATAATATCGCTTACGCTAATTTTAAGTTGAAAGAATACGAAGCTGCTGGAAATTCTTTCCAAACTCAAATCGATAATAATAAAGCAGATAAGTTTCGTTTGAATGATTCTTATTTACGTCTTGCCGACTGCCGATTCGTAACTACCAAATATCAATCGGCTCTTGATGCTTATATTAAGGTAATAGAATCCAAAAGTGTAGACGCTGATTATGCTTATTTTCAAAAAGCGCTTTGCTATGGATTTCTTTCGAAAAACAGTAAAAAGATAGAAGAACTCAATGCATTTTTGACATTGTATCCAAAATCAGATTACCAAGATGATGCTTTATTTGAATTAGGAAATACCTACGTGGCTGATAACAAACAGGATTTAGCCATAAAAGCCTATGATAAATTAGTGACGACTCTTAAAAATAGTTCCTATACCTCAAGAGCTATTTTGCGTCAAGGATTGATTTACTATAATTCGGATCGTGATGATTTGGCTTTAGCCAAATTTAAAAAAGTGGCTTCCGATTTCCCTAAAACCCCAGAAGCTTATGAGGCGGTATCAACTGCTCGATTAATTTATGTGGATAACGGAAAAGTAGATGAATACGCAACTTGGGTAAGAACATTAGATTTTGTGGCAGTTACCGATTTAGAATTGGATAATGATACTTTTGAAGCAGCTGAAAAACAGTTGGGACAGGGTAACAATAAACAGGCTATTTCCGGATACAGTAGTTATGTTTCCAAATTCCCAAATGGGGTGAATATTCTGAAAGCTAATTTTCAATTGGCACAATTGCTTTATGCGGAAGGTTCTGAAAGTAAATCGGTTCCTAATTATGAGTATGTAATAAGCCAGCCTCGTTGTGAATATACGGAGCAGTCTTTGGTTCGATTGGCGCAAATATTTTTGAAAGATAAAAATTGTGACAAAGGAATTCCGGTTTTAGTTCGAATAGAAAATGAAGCCGATTTTCCACAGAATAAGACTTTTGCGCAAGCGAATTTGATGAAATGTTATTACGAAACAAAGGATTATCCAAATTCTGTGGTTTATGCTGATAAGGTTTTGGCTAATCCAAAAGCGGAGGAAAATGTAAAAAGTGATGCCCAAATCATCGTTGCCCGCTCTGCCATGCAATCTGGAGATGAAGCCAAAGCAAAAGTTGCTTACGCAAAACTATTAACGGTAAGTAAAGGAGAATTGGCTGCGGAAGCTTTGTATTATGATGCTTATTTTAAAAATAAAGACGGAAAATTCGAGTTATCGAATACTGCGATTCAAAAATTAGCCAAAAATTATTCAAGTTACCGCTATTTTGGAGCCAAAGGTTTGATTCTAATGGCAAAGAACTATTACGGTTTGAAAGATAGTTACCAGGCAACTTATGTTTTGGAAAATGTAATCGAAAATTTCACCGATTATTCGGATGTGGTTGAAGAAGCGAAAACAGAACTGAACAGAATAAAAACCGAAGAAGCCAAAACAAACTCATCAATAACTAAATAAAAAAGCAGAATGAAATTACCTTTTTATATAGTAGATGTTTTTGCAGAGGAAAAATATGCCGGAAATCAACTGGCAGTTTTTTTGGATGCTGATGGACTGAATACAGAACAGATGCAAAAAATTGCACGCGAAATCAACTTTGCCGAAAGTACCTTTATTACTGCTATTCAAGCAGAAAACAACAGTGCATTAATTCGAATTTTTACAGCAGAACATGAAATGCAGTTTGCAGGTCATCCAGTTATAGGGACATCTTGGGTTTTGATGAATAAAATTATCGAAAGCCAATCCCGAAATTTTAAATTATCGATTCCAGTTGGGGAAATTCCAATTCAGCAATCGGGAGATTTGGTTTGGTTGCAGGCAGCTCAACCTCAATTTTGGGATGTTTTTTCAAAGGAAGATTTTTTGTCTTTCAGTAATTTAAGGACGGGCGATTTTGATGATAAATTTCCGATTCAGGAAGTGACCACGGGAAGTGCGTTTGTAATTGTTCCGCTTAAAAGTAAAAAAGCTCTAGAAGATTTAAATCTCGAATTGCTTAAAATGAAAGAATGGTTGCTGGCTCATTGTAGAACAAATCATAGATCATTGTATTTCTATTGTTTTGATAAAGGGAAACTTTACAGCAGAATGTTGTGCATTGAACACAATCAGATTATTGAAGATGCGGCCACCGGAAGTGCGAGTACTTGTCTGCAGGCTTTTCTTTTGAAATACCATTCGCCAGAAATTAAAATAGTCAATCATCAAGGGGATTTTATCAATCGACCTTCGAGAATTTATTTTGACGGTGAGTTGTCAGGAGATTATTTTGACATCAAAATAGGAGGGAAGACACAATTCATTGCAAAAGGTGAATGGGAAGTATAAAGGAGAAGGTAGAATTTAGATTGCAGAATAAAGAAGGTAGAAATTAGAAAACAGAGATAAAAAAAACAGCAAAGATGA
>DATEOV010000063.1:0-6160 GCA_035273645.1 Flavobacterium sp.
CCTACGCACAAACGTTAAACATCTTAGAAAGAGTTGAAAAAGTATTAGAAGATCTTAAAGTAGGAATGAAAGACGTAATCCGTACCAGAATTTTCACTACCGATGTTTCTACTTTTGAAGAAGTTGCAAAGGCGCATGCTACTTTTTTCAAAGATGTAAAACCAACTACAGGCTTTTATGGTATCAACCAATTGGTAGCACCAGAATATTTGGTTGAAATTGAATTTACCGCAATTGCATCAGAATAATTCAAAAAATAGTATGAATTGTAATACTTTAGCATAAAAATTTATTTTAAAAAAGTATTGCACTTCATGAATTTTGAAAAAATAAAACAAATAATGCTTATCACACTCAAATGGGTTTTCATTTGTTGTTTGATAGGCATTTTTTCTGGTTCTGCATCAGCTTTTTTCTTGGTTTCATTAGAGTTTGTAACCCAAGTTAGAAACCAGCATAATTGGATTATTTGGCTTCTACCTATTGGAGGTTTACTTATTGGGTATGGTTACTTTTATTTTGATTCCAAAATTGCAAAAGGCAACAATCTACTACTAGAAGAATACAACAAACCCGAAAAGAAGATTCCTTTCATGATGGCTCCGTTAGTTCTTCTGGCCACATTAATCACGCATTTATTTGGAGGATCTGCGGGTCGAGAAGGAACTGCAGTACAAATGGGAGGTGCTATTGCCGATTTATGCACCAATATTTTCAGACTAAATCATTCCGAAAGAAGAACCTTAATTATACTAGGAATCAGTGCTGGTTTTGCTTCGGTTTTTGGAACACCATTAGCAGGAGCAATATTCGCCTTAGAAATTATTTTTTTTAGCAAAATTACCTTCAGAAGTATTTTCTTTTCATTTCTGGTGGCCTACATTGCTTATTTTACGGTTGAATTCTGGGAAATAAAGCACACTCATTATAGTATCCCTCAAGTTCCCGAAATGAATTTTACAGCTATCTTTTGGATACTTATTGTCAGTATCTTGTTTGGACTGGCAGCGCTACTTTTTGCAAGAAGCACTCATTTTTGGGGTAAATTATTTTCCAAGAATATAAAATATCCACCATTGAGACCTTTCATAGGCGGAATCATTCTAGCAATATCAATTTATTTATTTGGCACAACAAAATATATTGGATTGGGAGTTCCCATGATTGTTGATTCTTTTTCCGTTCAAAATGCTCCTTATGATTTTCTTTTAAAAATCCTTTTTACCGGTTTTACACTTGGAGCCGGATTTAAAGGAGGCGAAGTAACACCACTTTTTTTTGTTGGCGCTACATTAGGAAGTGCATTATCAGTTGTAGTTCCTTTACCAATAGCTTTATTGGCAGGAATGGGATTTGTGGCCGTATTTTCGGGGGCAACCCACACTCCTATCGCCTGTACGGTAATGGGAATGGAACTTTTTGGTATGGAAAGCGGTGTCTACATTGGAATTGCCTGCATCATTGCTTACTTTTTTTCAGGTTCTATCGGAATTTACAAATCTCAGATTGTGAAAGGCCCTAAATCTATTTTATACCAAAGTATTAGAAAAAAAGGATTGAAATACCTCTAGTCTTGTTTTCGTTATAATTTCCTAAAAGCTTTTAACTTTTAGTTTAAAAAATGTAATTTCGCAAACTATGAATATACAAGACATACAAGCGATACAGTTGTTATTATCAACTCCAAAAAAAATTGCCATAATTCCGCATAGAGGACCAGACGGAGACGCCATGGGCTCAACATTAGCATTATATCATTTTTTGCTAAAAAACAATCACTATCCTACAGTGATTTCTCCTAATGATTTTCCCGATTTTCTAGCTTGGATGCCAGGCTCTGAAACTGTAAAAATATACGAAAAAGACAAAGAAGCTTGCACTAAAATCCTAGAAGAATCGGAGGTAGTTTTTACTTTAGATTTTAACGCTCTTCATAGAGTGGGCGAAATGGAACAAGTTTTAGAAAAACTTACTGCTCCTTTTATCATGATTGACCACCATCAAAAGCCGGACAATTATGCTACACATACCTATTCGGATGTTGCTTTCGGTTCTACTTGTGAAATGGTTTATAACTTTATTTCTTTCTTAGACAAAAAACAAGATTTAGACAAAACTATTGCTACTTGTATTTACACTGGAATCTTGACTGATTCCGGCTCGTTTCGATTTCCAAAAACTACTGGAACAACCCACAGGATTATAGCCGAATTAATTGACCTTGGAGTAGAAAATACTTTAATCCCTACATTATTATTTGACAATAGCTCGTATAACCGTTTGCAACTATTGGGTCGTGCTTTACAAAACATGAAAGTGATGATAGATCATAAAACATCCTATACATCACTGACACAAGAGGAACTAAACAGTTTTGATTATGTAAAAGGTGATACAGAGGGAATTGTTAATTATGGTTTAAGTATAAAAGGAATTGTTTTTACCGCTATTTTTATCGAAAATAAAGAAGAAGGAATTATCAAAATCTCATTCCGTTCACAAGGTGATTTTGATGTAAATCAATTTGCCCGAGATTATTTCCAAGGTGGAGGACACAGTAATGCTGCTGGAGGAAAATCAGAAGTTTCAATGGAAGAAACGCTTCACAAATTTGAAAGCTTAGTTCAAAAATTAAAAATATAATAGCCCATGAAATATTTTAAAGTATTGCTAATTACTTTTTTTGCTGCCGTTTTATTCACGAGCTGCAAACAGCATCAAGAAGCCAGAAGACCTGTTTCACAATCATCTGGAAGCTTTATGAAACAATCTATTGCCCGAAATAAAAAAATGATTGCTGGAGAAGAAGACCAAATTGAAGCTATAATAAAGAGTGATCGTACGAAAAAATACATAGCCTCAAAAAAAGGATATTGGTATTATTACGAAACCAGAAACCTGACTGACAGTCTTACTCCAAAAAAAGGAGATATTGCTTTTTTTGATTATGAACTAAAAGATTTGAAGGGGAATATTATTTATTCTCAAGCAGAATTAGAGCCTCAAATCTACAAAGTAGACAAGCAAGAAATCATGATGGGATTGAGAGATGGAATAAAACTAATGCGAAAAACAGAAAAAGTACACTTCCTTTTCACTTCGCATATGGGATATGGATATCATGGTGACAATAACAAAATAGGCACCAATCAACCTTTATTTTGTACCGTTACACTTCGTGACTTTATGCCTGAATCTAAGTATAATGAGCAAATTCAAGCTAATGCTGTTGCAAAAGCAACCACACCTGCGCCTATAAAACCAAAATCAACCATAAATGACACGTTAACAAATTAAAAAAAGCAGAATGAAAAAAAATATTTTATTTGCACTACTCTTCATTACAATTTTAATTTCTTGCAACAAAGAACATAACAATTTACCCGATGGTTTATACGCTGAAATAGAAACCAACAAAGGAAATATTTTATTAGAATTAGATTATAAAAAAGCTCCTGTAACAGTTGCCAACTTCATTACACTGGCAGAAGGTGAAAATGAATTTGTTGTCAATGATACTTTAAAAGGAAAACCATTTTACCGCGGATTAAAATTCCATAGAGTTATCAAAGATTTCATGATACAAACTGGTGATCCATTGGGAACAGGGTCTGGAGATACAGGATACAAATTCAAAGATGAATTTGGCGGTTTGAAATTTGATAAAGGTGGAATTTTGGCAATGGCCAATAATGGACCAGGAACCAATAGCAGTCAATTTTTCATCACTCATTTAGAAACTCCTTGGTTAGATGGAAAACACACTATTTTTGGACATGTAGTAGATTACAACCTTGAAGTGGTGAATAAAATAGAGCAAGATGATTTTATAAAAAGCGTAACTATCATCCGAAATGGTGAAGATGCTAAGAAGTTTGATGCTAAAAAAACTTTTTATGATTATTTCAAAATAGAATCTGAAAGTCAAAAACAAAAAGTAGCCGCAGAAGCCGCTGCCAAAAAAGAATATGAAGCCAAATACAAAGCTGTTTGTGATCAAAAAGTAGCTTCTTTTACGGAATTAAAAAGTAAAGCTAACAAAACAGCAACTGGACTTCAATATGCAATCACTAAAAAAAGTGGAAGCAAAAAACCAGCTATGGGTTCAACTGTTTACATTCATTATGCAGGATTTTTGGAAAACGGTACTTTATTTGACACAAGTATTGAAGATGTATCCAAAACTTTTGGAAAGTTTGACCCAGCAAGAGCAGCAGCAAATCAATACATACCGATCCCATTTCAAGCCGGAAGAAAAGACGGTTTAATTCCTGGTTTTATCGAAGGCATAGAAAAAATGTCGATTGGTGACAAAGCGGTTCTTTTTATCCCATCACATCTTGCTTATGGAGAAGCCGGAGCAGGCGATGTTATTCCACCAAATACCAATATCATTTTTGAAATTGAGTTAATGAACAAAATGCCTAATTAATTTTAAAATAGTTGACACTAAAATTTTATACGATGAAATCTAAAATCACATTATTACTCTTTTTAGCGTTATTTAATTTACACGCACAAAGCACAAAAAAACCAGTTGCCACAAAAAAACCAGGAACAACAACTGCAAAAGCTCCTGCTGCTGTCACTCCCGAAGGTATTTATGCCACTATCGCAACCAACAAAGGAAATATAACTGTTCAATTGTTTTACAAAAAAACTCCTGTTACAGTAGCTAATTTCATAAGCTTGTCTGAAGGAAAAAATCCATTTGTAACCGTTGAAAGATTAAAGGGAAAACCTTTTTTTGATGGGATGAAATTTCACAGGGTAATCAAAGATTTCATGATTCAAGGTGGTGATCCTAACGGTAATGGTTCTGGCGGACCGGGTTATTCTTTCAAGGATGAGTTTACCGATTCAAAATTTGACAAAGCTGGAATTCTTGCTATGGCAAATTCTGGTCCAGCTACCAATGGAAGTCAATTTTTCATCACACACAAAGATACTCCTTGGTTGAACGGAAAACATACTATTTATGGACAAGTAACACAAGGAATGGCAGTGGTAAATGCTATTGCACAAGATGATGTAATCACAAAAATTACTATTTCCAGAAAAGGGGAAGCTGCTAAAAAATTTGATGCTGCAAAAGTATTTACTGACTATTACGGAAATAAAGCTGTTGAAGAAAAATTAAAAGCTGAGAAAGAAGAAAGTGAAAGAGCTGCTGCAAATGCAATTGCTTTAAAAGAATTCGCTAACGGACAAACTACTGCAAGTGGTTTAAAATACATTGTTTTAAAAGAAGGAACGGGTGCAATACCAATACTAACTAGTAACATCAAAGCACATTACACAGGAAGTTTTGTCAATGGTACTGTTTTTGACAGCAGTGTTAAACGCGGAGAACCAATTGATTTTAATTTAAATCAGGTAATTAAAGGCTGGACAGAAGGACTTCAATTGATGAAGGAAGGTGCAAAATATAAATTTTACATTCCTTATACTTTAGCTTATGGAGAACGAGGATATCCTGGTGCTATACCTCCAAAAAGCGACTTAATCTTTGAAGTAGAATTGATTAAAATAAATCAATAAATATTTTAATAAAAATAAATAAAACCCAACAGATTTAAAGAAACTGTTGGGTTTTATTTATTATATAAAATGAGCTAAACTACTTTTTAAACTTCCAGTCAAATTCATCTTTATTATTGATTATTGCTCCAATTTCGAATTTAACTACTTCATCAAATTCGGTTTGAAGAATAATCCAATTTTCTTCATTGAAATAATTTTCGAAAGTATCAAATTCTTCCTGAGTAAATTTGGTTATTCCCTTTTGGGCCAAATCCTTTTTTATATCCGTAATTTTTCTATTGATAATTTTATTGCCAAACAATTCCAAGTTTGGGCTTGATGCCACTAAATAACCTAGTTTCAAATCTTCTTCTTCATAAAAAGTCAAACGGATTTTAAGATCATTATAAACAAAAATCACATTATCATCTTCGTCTTTGTAATTTTTATTCGGCTTACCGTAAATAGCAATAACATCATTTTGCTTCATTCCGAAAATGAGTTTATCAATTCCGTTTTTTGGATTTATTTTCATTTGTAGATAATATTTTTTATTTTTTTAAAGAGCATACAAAGGTATTCTTTTTTAAGGGAATTTCATTTTTGGAATACAAAAACAGAACTTCATTAATTATTA
>DATEOV010000064.1:0-2782 GCA_035273645.1 Flavobacterium sp.
AATACTATAGAAAATATTTAAAATTCAAAACTTCATTCTAAAAATCGGCGTCAAAGCTAATTTTTTGGGAATCACCTTCGGTAACTTTAACCCCTGATTTTTGATATTCAGCAACTTTTTTCTCAAAGAAATTAGTTTTTCCTTGAAGTGAAATCATATCCATGAAATCAAATGGATTCGCAACATTGTATTCTCTGTCACAACCCAATTCCACTAATAATCTATCGGCAACAAATTCCAAATATTGAGTCATTAAACCTGCATTCATCCCTATCAAACTTACAGGAAGCGACTCAGTAATAAATTCTCTTTCAATATTCAACGCATCAACAATAATACTTCTTATTCTTTCTTTTGGCACTTTATTTACCAAATGGTGATTGTGTAAATGCACTGCAAAATCACAGTGAACTCCTTCGTCACGAGAAATCAATTCATTAGAAAAAGTCAAACCTGGCATCAATCCACGTTTTTTCAACCAATAAATAGAACAAAATGCACCTGAAAAGAAAATTCCTTCTACCGCCGCAAAAGCGATTAGCCTTTCGGCAAAAGAATCAGATTCAATCCATTTCAAAGCCCAATCTGCTTTTTTTCTAATTGCTGGAAAAACATCCAAAGCATTGAACAATTCAGATTTTTCGTTTTCGTCTTTCACATAAGTATCAATCAAAAGCGAATAGGTTTCACTATGAATATTTTCCATCATGATTTGGAAACCATAGAAAAATTTAGCCTCAGCATATTGCACTTCATTAACAAAATTCTCTGCTAGGTTTTCATTAACGATTCCATCAGAAGCAGCGAAAAAAGCAAGAATGTGTTTTATAAAGTAACGCTCGTCATCATTTAACTTATTATTCCAGTCGTTTAAATCTTGTGACAAATCAATTTCTTCAGCAGTCCAAAAACTCGCCTCCATCATTTTATATCTTTCCCAAATATCATGATGCTTAATTGGAAAAATCACGAAACGATTTTTATTTTCTTGTAAAATTGGTTCTATTTGAGACATTTGATACTGTTGTTTATTTTGATTTTTATACTAAAAATAGATGCGAAATTTGAATTACAAAGATTGTGAATTAATGTTGTTATTAAAAGCCAAACTTATTCACAATACCTCATAGTTTTTAACAAATAAGAAAAAACCCTTACTTAATTGTTAAATAATTAACTAGTTGATTAACAATACTTTAATTATAGTTAAAAGAGGTAAACTCCCGTAAAATATAGGAATTTTAAAAGATAAGAAATAGAAATTAGTGTTAGATTTTACAAACCTTTTTTTAAGTCTTCAGCCACCTTTTCAAGTTCCAAATACCAATCTTCACCAAAACGACGAATAAGGGCTTCCTTGACAAATTTGTATACAGGAACTTCGAGTTCTTGCCCTAAAGAACAGGCTGCATCACAAATATCCCATTTGTCATAATTGACAGCTGCAAACTCAGTGAAATCTTTAACTCGTATTGGATACAAATGACAGGAAACAGGTTTTTTCCAATCAATTATACCTTGATTATAGGCTTGCTCAATTCCACAAAGTGCAGTTTTCCCGTCAAAAATGACGTAGGCACAATCTTTATTGTCAATTAGAGGTGTTTCAAGATCTCCATCTGCACCATTCACCCAAGTTCCTTGAGCTTCTATGGCTTCAATTCCTTGTTTTCTTAAAAATGGCTTAACTTTTGGATATATTTCCTCCAATATTTTTGTTTCTGCCAAACTCAATGGCGCTCCTGCATCGCCATCGACGCAACAAGCTCCTTTGCAAGCTGACAAATTACAAACAAATTCTTTTTCGAGTATATCCTCTGAGACGATGGTTTTTCCTAGTTGAAACATTTTGCAAAGGTAACCAAAGATTCAAGAAATAAAAAGAACTCTCAAAACATAAGCCACTAAACTGGACTAATTAACACATTGCAACTATTTTCCCTACATAAACCTACAATCCAATTTGTCTGATAAAAAACAACAAAACCAAGAACCTCATCACAAACAACATCTTTAAACATAACATTTTAAACCACAAACAAATTTAATAATTGATTATCAATCAATTAAATATTTCAACTTTTGATTAATCCTATTTCAATAATTCAATAAAGAGTAAAAAAAGAAGACATCTCAATCATTTATATATAGAATTATCAAAATGAAAAAATAACCGTATTTTTGAAAGACAAAAAGGTTTTTACTCTAACTTTTCATTAAAAAAAACAATACTTATGATGGATTTTGATTTAAAGCAAATAATAACTGTAGGAATGGTACTCTTCGCCGTAATTGATATAGTGGGATCTATTCCAATAATAGTTGGACTGAGAGCCAAACACGGCCATATCGAATCAGAAAAAGCAGCTTTGGTAGCCGGATTAATTATGATATTATTTTTATTTATTGGAGAAGAATTTTTGAGCCTCATAGGAATTGATGTTCATTCATTTGCGGTAGCAGGTTCTTTTGTATTATTCTTTTTGGCCTTGGAAATGATTTTAGGCATTCGTATTTATCGAGACGAAGAAGCGAGTTCTGCCTCAATTGTACCATTGGCATTTCCATTAATTGCCGGAGCGGGAACAATGACCACTTTACTTTCTTTACGTTCACAATTCCACACTATAAATATTGTCCTCGCAATTATATTAAATATTATATTGGTTTATATTGTTTTGAAATCTTCTGGGAAAATTGAAAAAATGCTAGGACAAAATGGACTTGGTGTAATTCGTAAGACTTTTGGTGTAGTACTTTTAGCTATAGCTGTTAAATTATT
>DATEOV010000065.1:0-3711 GCA_035273645.1 Flavobacterium sp.
CAAAAAACAGGAATTACCAACTACAAAGCTGAAGTCTTGCCCGAGCAAAAAGCCTCTTTTATAAAACAATTACAAAGCGAAGGAAAAATTGTAGCAATGGTTGGCGACGGAATCAACGATAGTACTGCACTGGCTCAAGCCGACGTGAGCATTGCTATGGGAAAAGGAAGTGATATTGCGATGGACGTGGCAAAAATGACCATCATCTCATCTGACCTTAACAAAATTTCAGAAGCCATAAAACTATCCAAACAAACCGTTGCAACCATCAAACAAAACCTATTTTGGGCCTTGCTGTATAATGTCATCGGGATTCCGATAGCTGCGGGTGTTTTGTATCCCATCAACGGATTCCTTTTGAATCCAATGGTTGCTGGAGCAGCTATGGCTCTGAGCAGTGTAAGCG
Organism: Flavobacterium sp.; assembly: GCA_035273645.1. Taxonomy (GTDB): domain Bacteria; phylum Bacteroidota; class Bacteroidia; order Flavobacteriales; family Flavobacteriaceae; genus Flavobacterium. Next base: position 407 of record DATEOV010000065.1, read on the forward strand.
TGGTGAGTAATAGTCTTAGGTTAAAATGGAAAAAATAACAAATAAATTAAACCAACAATGAACTCTAAATCAAACGAAAAAGAAACTTTTGTTTTTAAAACAAATATAAACTGTGGTGGCTGTGTAGCCAAAGTAACTCCTGTTCTGGATACTACGGATGGCATTGAAACATGGACTGTTGATACAACAAATAAAGATAAAATTCTGTCGGTTACAGCTAATTGAATTTCCAAAAGCGAAATTATCGAAACAGTTCAAAAAGCTGGATTTAAAATTGAAGCTTTTGATTAAATAACACTCTTTCTATTATCAAAAAAATGAATTGGTTTTCTGCTCATCGGGTTAAAAATTAGAGGTCTTAGCACTTCATTTGTGGTGAATTCAATTTTGGGAGTTACGCGCAATTTAGCTCTAAAATGATCTTTTAATTCCTGCAGAAAAATTGGGGTTGGATCTTTTACCGCAATTTTTATCAGAATCTCATCTGTTCCCAAATCATTGGTATCAATTTCAATGATGTAGCTTTCTATGGAATCAAAATCATTCAAAACGTCGTGCATTGCGGGTGGGTACAAAGTGGTACCCTTATATTTTATCATGTGCTGTTTTCTTCCAATAACGGGGCCCACGCGCAATGTATTTCGTCCACACAAACAAGGTTCAGTGTGTAACTGAACAATATCCCCCGTTTTAAAACGAACTAAAGGCATGGCTTCAATACCTAAAGTAGTAAACGTTAATTCCCCAGATTCACCATTTTTTACGGGATTATTATTATCATCCAATACTTCCACAATAATCAATTCCGGATGATGGTGCCCTCCTACTCCATGTCCACATTCGGTAAAGGCGGTACTCATCTCAGTGGAAGCGTAAGTGGAGAACAACTTAATTTTCCATTTATCCGATATTTTTTTTGACAGCGAATTAATCGTAAAATCTTGATTTCTAAGTGATTCACCAATACAAACAGCTCCTTTCACACTGGAATTATTGAAATCAATGTTATGCTTTTCTGCATATTCAATCATTTTTAGCAAAAAGGAAGGAACAGTAATTAAATAAGTTGGCTTGTATTTTAAAATGGAATCCCATTGCAATTCCGGAATTCCAGCACCAACACGAATGACTCCTACTTTCATTTTTCGAAGGCCCAAAAAATAAGCCAATCCTGCCATAAAGCGACGATCAATTGTCGTCATCAATTGTACAATATCGCCTTCTTTTATGCCAGCACAATCAAACGAAATAGCTTCATTATAAGCCAATCTATCCAAATCACTGTCGGTTAACCCAAAAGTGACAGGATCTCCCAAAGTCCCAGAGGTAGTAGCATAATCAATTATTTTATTTGCCGGAACACATAAAAAATCATCGTTGTGTTTTTGCAAATCTTCTTTGGTGGTAACAGGCAACAGAGTCAAATCCTCAATTGTTTTTATATTGGTAATATCAATATTGTTTTTGGAAAAAAGGGATCTATAAAAAGGGGAATTGGCATTCACATAGCGTAAAAGTTCTGCCATTTTTTGCTCCTGAAACGATTTTATTTCGGCTGTAGTTGCTATTTCTATCTTTGGAATCATTATCGTTTTCTTTTAATTTTCTTTAAATAATTCACAATCTCCTCTTTTTCAGGAAGGGTACTGACTTCTTTGGTCAATGCTTTTTCAAATTGTTCTTGAGCCAAAATATATTTTTTATTTTGATAAAAGTACAATCCTACTTTATAATAAACAACCCAATAATCAGGATTTAAAGATTGATAATAACCAATAAAATCGGAAGGAAAAACTTCTTTGCTTTTTAAATAGAGCTCTATTTTTTTATCGGCTACCCGAAACTCTTCATAGTTTTGATAGGCAATAGTTTCCAAGAATGGATCTTTTGCAATGTTTCTTTTTTCATCTTCTAGGGATACAATACTGTCATTTCCTTTTCTGTTTTCAAAAATCGTATTCAAATCATAACAGACAAATTCACCCAATTGATAAGGACTCGAAGATACCCAAACTAATCTTTTTGAGGGCTGAAATACGATTCCGTGATGTGCCAATAAGTGGTTTAATGCTTTATCGTTCCCATATCCCAAAGGCAGATTATTTATCCCCTCTTTGTTTCGGAGTATGTCAACAGCAATTTCAGGAGTTATTTTGGGGTTCCCATCCAGTAATTGAGTCATTCGATCAAAACGATATTGGGAATGACTGTTTTTAATCTGGTCTTTATTTCGCTCATTTTCTTTTAAAGCATCACTTTGAAAATGATTGGAGCAAACCAACTGATTACCATTCGAAACCTCAAAAACTCCTAAATTATCCGGTGCAATTTCTATCAAAACGGCTTTATTGTCATTGGCACTACCTACCATAATCGATTCAGATACAAATACTTTTTTCTTTTTAGCAATTGCAATTGCTTCGTCAATAGTTCTGGCATATTGCAATATTTCCCGTGTTACTATAGAAATGGGTGTTTTGGCACTCCAAGGAATTTTAGATTTTGCAGCGTTGATTGTCAGTGTCAATCCCTCGGTATTCATCCCTGAACAAACGCCTATCATCCCGGGCCATGTCACCATCATAAATGGATATCCTTCTTTTGGATTGATAAAGGCTATTATTTTATCTTTTGCGAAAGCATCACCTGCGTAAAAATCGAAATTCCGACCTAAAACTAAGTTTCCGTCTTCGGTTTTATTTCCCCAAACCGCAAAAGAAGTACAACCTACGATACCCAAATCTTGAACGGCATGGCCAATGTCATGAGCGCCATGCAAATACATATCCCTTAAGAAATTGGGCGCTACATAGTCTAAATCCTTTGGTGAATATCGAGAAAGTCCATAAATTTCAGCTTGATACTCATTGTTCACATTCAGATATAATTTCCGATTGTACCAATCTACAAAGTCCATCACTATACTTCTTTTAAAACGGGACGGAATCAAAATATTAACTCTATCAAAAAAAACATATTCCTGCTTCTTCAATAAAGAATCTGTCAAACTGCCTATTGCCAAACCGCGTTCCAACGGATCCCCTTCAACATAGAGTTCCCATAGGTTTTGTTTATTTTTAAGTAAAAAATTATTCCCAGTGTAAAAAGTAGTGTTGGATTGTTTTGTGACAACAGGAATGGTGTTGTTAAAACTAGCTATTTCTGGCGTATGGTGCATAGATTTTGAAGTACCACAAGACGTGACTACAAAAGCTAAAACGATGAAAGCAATATGGTCAATATATTTCTTCATACACCTCAATTTATCATATCATTTAAGAGTTCGATTTTTAGTTTTAGGAGCA
>DATEOV010000066.1:0-3628 GCA_035273645.1 Flavobacterium sp.
TTTAAATCAGGATTTACTGCTTGTGAGCTTTCGTAGTTACGGCTTTACTCTTGGTCTTCTCTGTACATTTTTTGTTGCAGGTTTAGCGTTAGTTCTTCCAGAAATTTTGTCTTACTGCTTTTACGGGCTTTGATTTCGGTATAGGTTTTATAGATGTTATCAAGTTTGATGTTGAAAAAATCTTCAAAGGATGTTGTTAGCGTATTAATGTCTGCCGCACCATGATTGATTGTACCATTAGAAAACAAAGCATAAATCAATTCTGTTAAAGCTGTTTTTGGCCCTGTCCATACCAATACTTTGTGTTTTTTTTCTTCAAATATTTCAGAATCATCCACTTTTAGTCTTTTCAGCGCTTGTCGGATGTAATGAATAAATCGATACATCGCTTTTACTTTTGCCCAAAGCATGTCTTGCGATGTTGTAAATTCCGGAAACTGGTAATAATCGGTCATGGGGGTAAAAGGAAAATTATCCCGATGGTTTCTGGTAAAGAATTGATGATCTAGATAACAGTAACCTTGTTCCATATAATGCACAAAATCGGCATTTCTGTAAAAGAACTTATTGATTTTTCGCAATTCTTTTTGGAGGAATTCGACCTTATAAGTGTTACCCGCTTTAGGCATTCTTAGTTCGCAGGAACGTACTTCTGTAAAATAAATTAGTAAACTCATGGGAACGGGCTTGATATTTTTAAAAAAATCGATCTCCTCTGGGACAGTGTTGAAATCATTTTTATCAACCATCTCTTTTAAGTTCGTTAATGTTTTATTACACAAAACAATTCCGTTGCAAGCCTTATTCTGCATCGTTTCGTTTGCCTCTAAAATTTCATTGCAGACAGCATTAAATGATTCAATCGATTTTTCAAACATCTTTTTTTAATATTTAGTTATCAATATGCTTTCGTCATTTTGCAATTGATTTGTAATCATTTTGCAAAGTATTCATAACTTCCATTGCGTAATTGTCCCTTGCCTGAATATAGGCTACTTTTGGAATTATTTGGGCTCCTAATTTTCTTTTTTCAAAAGAAGCGGACACTCCAAAGTCTATTTTTTGAAATTGCAACTCATTAGCTCTTTTTATGGTTTGAAATAACAATTGTCTGTATAGTTGGTATTCTTTTGCCCATTTATAATCCATGCCTATTAATTCCGGGACATAGGTGTGATTGCTGTTTTTGTAGCAAAACATGATTCCTACGAATGGATTTTCGGTATCTGCTTTCAATGCCAATAGTATGAACTCCCAGTTTGGACTTTCATTCATATTTTCAAAAACATATTGAGAATATCGAAATGTATTGATAGCGTAGTTATTGTCTTTTACATTGTTGTAGAGTTGGTATGCTCTTTCTATTTCTGATTTGCTCAATTTATCTTTTATTGTAACATCATAGCACTCCTCATAAGGTTCTATCTCTTTACTGAAATGTTTACGGGAACGAAGAGATAATGTTTCTGTAAACTCTTCGTAGGTATGCCAAACATGGTTTTCAACTACACAAGATTCAGGCATGTCTATTTTAAAATAACCCTGATCTACTATTGTTTTATTGTAACTATTGTCCTTTTCGAAATCTCTCAAAACTAACATATCGGCATTTAAAGCATTGTATTTTTCTTCTAATTTATCCAATAATAATTTCAATGCTTTTTCTGCTAAAGGATGTTCTTGATTGATAAAACAGTGTTTTCCCTCAGTAAATAGAGTCCCCATATTCAATACTCTTGAAGTGAGGTATAAGGGATTGGTTTTTCTAATTTCTTCCAAATGGATGGAGACAGATTCAGTTGCCAACATATCGTCTTTCCAAAGGGCATAAGTAAAAAAGGTCATAAGTATTGTATCACCTTTATTATCTTTAATAGTGTAATAATAAAAATCCCATTGGTTTGTCGGGTCTGGATGCTGGCTGAATGTATTCTCTAAATAAACCAGTCCTTCCCAATCGAAAATATTATATTTTCCCATGTATTGATTCCATTCTGATTTTTCGATATCCTGAATCGTGTTTTTTTCTTCAATAAAAAGCTCCTGCTCTTTTGATTCCGAAATCTTTTCAGTTTTTCTACTGTCTATTCCAAAAGCCTGTCTGATTTTGTTTTCACTATTATTTGTTTCTTCCAACGCTTTAGGAAAATGATATTCCAACGCTTCGGCCAAGGCAGTAATGTCCTGTTGCTTATTGTGACTGGATAGCGTAATTCTAATTCCGGTATTCTTGATCGGTACAGCAGGATAAATCCCCAAGTTTAGAAAAAAACCTTCCTTGAATAAACGTTTCGAAAAGTTGTAAGCCGTTGCGGGCGTACCCATTCCTAAAAAGAAAACTGGCGAATCATTTTTTGAAATTATTGGAAGGTTTCCTAATGACAACAATTGATTGAAGTGGGCAATTTTATCCGCCAAATCTTTTTGTTTCAATTGTATTTCAGGAGATAAATGGATGTCTGCAGAGGCAATTGCTGCTGCAACAGACGCTGGTTCTAACTGAGCGGAAAAAGTTAAGGGTCCTCCAAAATTTTTGATTTTGTCTCTTAATTTTTGATTCTTGCAAAATAATGTTGCCCCACTGGCTCCAAAGGTTTTACTTAATGTACTCACTACAATGCAATTTTCAGGTAGTTCTTTGATCGCGTCAAAAACAAAACCAGTTCCATTTTTGCCTTTCCAACTCATTCCATGGACATCATCAAAATAAAGGTTTAGCTGTGCATACTTTTGGGTTAACGCCAATAATTCAGGTATGGGTGCATAATCCCCAAACATGGAATATACCCCATCAGCCATGTACCAGATTTTGTTGCACTTGGTACTTAGTTGTTTTATTTTATCTTCCAACATATCCAAATTGCTGTGTCTGATCATTTCTACCGGAATTCCTCGCAGTTTTAAAAGTTGACAAGCATTTTGCACACTCCAGTGGACCTGGTGATCTATTATTACTGCATCCTCATCTCTAATGAGCGTTGGGATAATAGCTAAATGCCCCAATGTACTGTTCTTGGTTATAATAGGTGGTATACCATACATTTGTTCGATTTTACTTTCCAATTCACTATATAATGGATGTGAAATATATGATTTTGAAAGGGGGAATTGCGTACCATAATTACGTATGGATTGAATAGCAGCTTCCTTAAGTCTGTCGTCCTGTTCGAGTCCCAGATAACCAGTTGTTCCGAAATGAAACATTTCTTTTCCTTTAATTTGGATTGTCCTGCCTGTTAATACCTTGTCTTCTGCATATAAGTGCAGTATGCCTTCTTTCTTTGCTTCCGAAAAAACTTCATCCACAGTATCGATAAAGTTATTGTGTCTAATTTTTGCCATTGGTTACTTCTTTTTTGGTGTTATTTTAAAATAGAGTTATAAATTTCATAAAAAAAAATGAAAGTTATTTCAACTACTTCTTCAATACTCCCAAATTGACAAGTCAAATTCCCGAATTAACAACAAACACTATAAAATACAACAAATAATCCTAAATTGACAACCATATTATTATTAAATGTTTATATTTTTGTTAAATTATAACTTTAAAATTCATAAAACATGATTGCAGCCCATGATTTTTATGAGAATGACTATGCCCGATTTTGGATTGCCGATGGCATTC
>DATEOV010000067.1:0-12274 GCA_035273645.1 Flavobacterium sp.
TTATAATGTGGAAGAAGAAGTGGAAAAACACATGCAAGCCGACATCATTGTATTACAAACACCTGTAAATTGGGAAAATACACCGTGGATTTACAAAAAATATGTAGATGAGGTTTTTACCAATGCAATGTTTAGCCAAAAATTCCTTTCAGGCGACGGTCGCTCAACTACAGACCTAACTAAACAATACGGAACTGGCGGAAAAATGCAGGGTAAAAAGTTTTTACTTTCAGCAACTTGGAATGCGCCTGAAGAAAGTTTCAATAATCCCAAAAATCAACTCTGGAAAGGCAAAAGCGCCGATGATGCTTTGTCTAATATAGGTGCAAATTATTCATTTGTTGGATATACTGTGCTTCCTGGACATTATTGCTACGATGTTTTTCATAACAAGCATATTAAGGAAGATTTGGAAAATTATCCAAAATATTTAAAAAAAGTATTTGGACTTTAAGCTATTAATTAATCGAAAATATCTAAATAAAATTAAGATGAGTACAACAAGAAAAGTTTTATTAATCAATACACATTTAACTTATCCTAACTGGAGCGAAGGAACGCTGAATGCTTCATTCAACCAAAAAGCTAAAGAGTTTTTTCGAGCCAACAATTTTGAAATTTTAGAAACCAAAGTAGAAGATGGTTATGATGCAAACGAGGAAGTTGAAAAACATCTGGAAGCAGACATTATCATTTTGCAAACGCCTATCAATTGGTTTGGCGCACCGTGGATTTATAAGAAATATGTAGACGAAGTGTTCAACAACGGTTTACAAACCGAAAAGTTTCTAGTGGGCGATGGCAGAACCAGAGAAGATGCAACGAAACAATATGGAACAGGCGGAAAAATGCAAGGCAAAAAGTTTATGGTTTCAGCTACTTGGAATGCACCAAAAGCTAGTTTTGACGATCCAAACCAAGTTCTATTTGAAGGAAGAAGCACAGCTGATGCTCTAATTCAAATTACGAGTAACTATCTTTTTTGCGGTGCTGTTATTGTTACAGATTATAACTGTTTTGATATTTTCAAAGATGGGGATATTGCTGGGGATTTAGAAAATTATCCAGAACATTTGAAAAATGTGTTTGGTTTTTAACCTTTATTAAAATAAAAGCATAAAAAAATAAATGAATAAAAAACAAACAGTATTACTCATCAATACCCATTTAAGGTATCCTAATTTCAGTGAAGGAACATTGAATGCCTCATTTCATCAAAAAGCTAAAGAATTCTTCGAAGCGAATAATTTTGAAGTTTTGGAAACAAAAGTTGAAGACGGCTACAATCCAGAAGAAGAAGTAGAAAAGCATTTGCAAGCTGATATTGTAATTTTACAAACACCTGTAAATTGGTTTGGAGCACCGTGGATTTACAAAAAGTATGTGGACGAAGTTTTTAGTATTGCAGGTATCAGTAAAAAATTTCTTGAAGATGATGGACGGACAAGAGAAGATTTATCAAGACAATATGGTACAGGAGGATATTTGCAGAATAAAAAATTTATGGTTTCGGCTACTTGGAATGCGCCAAAGGCAAGTTTTGATGATCTAGATCAAGTTTTGTTTCAAGGAAGAAGTACGGCTGATTTTTTTATTCCGATTACCAGCAATTACCGTTTTTGCGGTGTAGATATTGTACCCGATTACAACTGTTTTGATATTTTTAAAGATGGAGATATTGTCGGAGATCTTGAAAATTATTCAAATCATTTAGAAAACTACCTACTGCAAAAATAAGCATTGGACTTAAAGAGAAAAAAATATTGAACTTTTTATAAATGCCAATGGTAATTCCCAAAAAAAGCGATACAATTCTTCCGAATTGTATCGCTTTTGTGTTTAAGAAAGTTGCGTTATTTTACTAATTCAAAACTGTCTCTCAAACGGATATCTGCTGAAGATGAACCAATCATCAAATCAAAATCACCAGGCTCTGAACCAAATTCCAATGCATTGTTATAAAATGATAATTTTTGATTGTCAATAGTAAACTGAATTGTTTTTGTTTCACCACGATTCAATGTGATTTTTTGGAAATCTTTCAACTCGATTACTGGACGCACTACCGAACCAAACCTATCTTTCAAGTACAACTGAACCACTTCCTCTCCCTTTACACTTCCAGTATTGGTTATATTAACCGAAACAGTAATTGACTCCGTATTTTTCATTGTTTTTTGAGACAATTTCAAATCCGAATACTGAAAAGTTGTATAACTCAATCCGAAACCAAATGGGAATTTCGGAGTTGTTGGCAAATCGATGTAGGCCGATTTATAATTTTTATCTTCATTAACTGAAGGTCTTCCAGTATTAAAATAATTGTAATAAATTGGAATTTGCCCTTCGGTTCTAGGGAATGACATCGGTAATTTTCCAGACGGATTGTAATCCCCAAAAAGCACATCGGCAATAGCATTTCCAGCTTCTGAACCCAACCACCAAGTATAGACAATGGTTGGCATATTATCGGCAATCCAATCAATCACAAGAGGTCTTCCTGCATTAATCAAAATAACGATAGGTTTCCCTGTTTTTTGAAGTTCTTTTATTAATTCTTCTTGAACTCCCGGTATGTGCAAGTTACTTTTACTCTTTGCTTCCCCACTTTTATTGAAGTTTTCTCCAATACTCAAAATGATAACCTCAGCTTGGCTCGCAACCTTCAAAGCATCTGCAAAACCTTCTTTACTTTTGTCTTCTACACCACATCCTTTGGCGTACAAAATTTTGGTTCTTTTGCCTACTTTATTCTCCAAACCTTCCCATTGGGAAACAATATAAGTCGAATCGACACCTTTTACATCAACAGCCCAAAATCCGTGATTGTCTCTTTTTGGTTTCACCATTGGTCCAATAAAAGCAATTGTTTTTAAGCCTTTTGAAAGTGGCAAAACGTCTCTTTCATTTTTCAAAAGCACAATACTTTTCGCAGCCATTTCTCTAGCGGCTTTTGTATGTTCTGGATTATTTAATTCCTTTTGTTCTCTTTCAGGACTGCAGAATTTATATGGGTCATCAAACAATCCCAATTCAAATTTCTTGCGCAAAATTCTTTTTACGGCATCATCTATTAAAGCAACCGGAACTTTATTTTCTTTTACCAATTGTTCTAAATTATAGCGATATGCATTGCTTTCCATATCCATATCACTTCCTGCAGTTATTGATGCAAGAGCAGCTTCTTTGTTGTCTTTTACATAACCGTGATTCACCATTTCTCCTATCGAACCCCAATCAGAAACCACAAAACCTTGGAAATTCCATTTTCCTTTCAAGATATCTCTAAGCAAATAGTTATTGGCACTCGCCGGTATTCCGTTAAGATCGTTAAATGAATTCATGAAAGTGGCAGCACCAGCATCCAAAGCTGCTTTGAAAGGAGGCAAATATGTCTCCCAAAGCATTCTGTTACTCATGTCAACCGAGTTATAATCGCGTCCACCAACTGCAGCTCCATAAGCCGCAAAATGTTTAACACATGCCATAACCGAATTCACGTCTCCTAGGTTTCCTTGAAATCCTTTGACTCTGGCATAAGCAATTTTTGAACCCAAATAGGTATCTTCTCCTGCTCCTTCCATGACTCTTCCCCAACGTGGATCACGAGAAATATCAACCATCGGTGCAAATGTCCAGTGAATTCCTGAGGCAGCCGCTTCGGTCGCAGCTACTCTAGCGGCAAGTTCTATCGCAGTCAAATCCCAACTCGCAGCTTCAGCCAACGGAATAGGGAAAGTAGTTTTGTAACCATGAATCACATCCAGTCCAAACAACAACGGAATTTTCAATCGGGATTGCATTGCCAAATCTTGGTACTGACGTGTGTATTTTGTACCCATAATATTCAGCATCGAACCAATCAATCCTTTTTTGATTTCGCTTTGTTTATTGGAATTAATAGTGATTGGTCCCGTAGCAGTATTGTCACCAGTGTATTGGTTGAGCTGTCCTATTTTCTCTTCGAGTGTCATTTGCTTTAGCAAAGCGTCTACTTTCTGATCTATCGTTTGCTGCGAAAAGGCAAAAACCGATGCAAATACGAATGCCAGTGTTATTGATTTTTTCATTTTTAAAATTTTTATTTAGCAGTTTTAAACTCCAAAAAATTAAGGTTAAAATTTCCTCCTTCAAAGTGAACGCGAATTTTATTCATTCCTTGTTTAATAGCTACATTTTTTAGTACTATTGTTTTCCAAACTGTTTCTCCTCCAGTAACAGGAAGATCCGTTGTTTCCGAAATTTTCTTTCCGTCCTGTTCCAAATGCAATTTCCCTCCAGCTTTTTCGCTCGAATATCGAACTGTAACATCAAAAGTACTTTGTTTTTTTGAATTGATTGTAAATTGTAACCATTCGCCCTCTTCAATAAAGGAGACCTGAAAACCGTTGGTTATTTTATCCGTACAGGCTACGATATCAACACCATCATTTCTCATTTTGCCTCCTTTATTCCATTGGGTAAATTTAGTTCCATCATAATTTGCCACGTCCTTATCGGAGTAAGCAAAACCATTTTGTCCCAAATCAAATTCAGTTGCAAACACTTTTCCTGGAGCCACATGATTTTTATACTTTTGGGTATCGTTGGTTTGTACTTGTCTAAACATCGCATCAATCACATCATATCTGATGGTCAAGTGTTGCATTTTATAGTTTTCCGCTGTTTGCATCAAGACTTTTTTTGCAAAATCAGAATTGGGTTTTTCCCCTCCATTTTTCCAATAGTCCAATAATTTATCGTAGTTCTGTGCTTTAGTAACCGAAGTAACTCCTGCTAAATTTTCAATTTTTTTCATTGGCCAAAAAGCCCAACCGATATTGTTAGATTCCATCAATGAGATGGCTTCCTCAAACCACACATTAGAGTTCTCACCACTTTCTCCTAACCAAATTGGCACATTGTATTGAGTTCTGTAATTCAACATTGTTTGAATCGAAGCTATGTCATTTTGATTCCAGTATTTATGAAAACTCAATGCCATATTTTCATCCCAAAGCGGGAACATTCCATTGTAATTATTACCCCAACAATTTCCTTCAATGATGATCATGTGATGAGGGTCAATTGCTCTTATTGCATTTGTAAGTCTTACCTGCAAAGCTTTTAAAGGAGCGTTTGAGGTTTCATCACAACCATTTTGATTTGTTCCCGTAAAATTCCAATTGGGTTCATTTATAATATCATAAGCTCCAATCCACGGACTGTCTTTATAACGTTGTGCTAACTTTTCCCAAAGCGCAACCATTTTGTCTTGATTTGCAGCACTCTCCCAAAGCGATGGTTTTGACTCATCGTAGTCGGATATTGCAGCATCTTTCCCTTGTCCCCCAGGAGTTGCATGCAAGTCAAGAATTAAGTATATTTTATTGGCAGCGCACCAGTTTAATAAATCATCCGTCATTTTAAAACCTTCTTCAAGCCAAGTAATTTGACCATCTTTTTCGGTTTCAATCGCCGGAGTGTATAAATTGTAATGCATCGGTAATCGGATGGAATTAAATCCCCAAGCGGCCAAAGAGTCAATATCTCTCTTTGTTATTCCGTTTGCTTTATAAGCTTTATAGAATTCTTCGGTAGCTGTAGCGCCTATTAAATCCGTAATTTTTTGTTTGATTTTATATTGAGGTCCGGCAAAAGCACCCGTTTGAATCATGTAACCTTCCTGCACCATCCAGCCTCCAACACCCAAACCACGCAAAACAATATTTTTACCGTTCCCATCAACGATTTTTTGTCCATCTCTGTGCAAAAACCCCTGTCCAAAAGAGGCAATGGTGAAGCACATGAAAGAAAATAGAATTATTTTTTTCATCTCTATTATTATTAAAATTTGAATATTTAAAAGAATATCTTGGGCGTGCCACCATTAGGGAAAGGGGGCAAACATATTGCAACGTTTAGTCGCCCCCTTTCCCCAATGCTGTCGGGCTATATGCGCTACTTCGGTAGCTTGCTTCAAATGAAATTCACTGAACTCCTATAAAAATAAACTTATAGTGAAGTAATCCCTCACGCGTAACCACAACTTTAGAGGTTACAAGAAATTTTTACGAAATTAATACACCAATGACTGAATAGAATTTGGCAAAATAGTAATTTGGGTAGCTTGAGTTCCTACACACAAATTATAAATTACGCTAGCATCACTTTGGTTCATAACAACCGTTACCATTTTTCCGTCTCTATTCAAAAATGAAGTACTCAACAAGCTGCTTCTGCTCACGGCAGTACTAACTCTTTTTGCCTCAGGCTGAATAAATTTTGAAAAATGTCCAATATAATAATATGAAGGAGTATAAATTAATTCACCAGTTTTGGTATCGGCATGAATTGGAGCAAAACAAAAATTACCCACGTGATTAGGCCCACCATTTTCATCCAAAAGGATATTCCAATCTGTCCAACCCACCGTTCCATTATTGAAATCATTAATCATAGAAGTTCCATAACGCTCTCCATTATCCCACAATTGATACTTTTTGGCATCAAATTTCTCTACACAACCTTCAGTAAACATCAATTTTTTATCAGGATATGCTTCATTAACTCTGGCTACATTCTCAAACATCGGATTACCTCCAGCCCAAGTTTCGTACCAATGAAATCCCATTCCCCAAATGTATTTTGAAGCTTCGGGATCAGAGAAAATAATATTGGCTCTTTGCACCATTAAATCACGGTTGTGATCCCAAGCAATTATTTTTTTTTCGCCTAAACCTTCTTTTTTCATAGTTGGTCCAAGGAAATTTTTCACAAAATCTCTTTCTGCTTCAGCGGTATACACACATGATTCCCAAGTCTGTACTGCCATTGGCTCATTCTCTGTACTGATTGCCCAAATCGGAATTCCTTCTTTCTCATAGGCTTTCACAAACTTTGTGTAATATGTTGCCCAAGGCTGGAAATACTCAGGTAATAATGTTCCGCCTTTCAACATATCTTTATTACTTTTCATAAAAGCAGGAGGGCTCCAAGGAGTCGCATAGGTTCTAATTTTCCCACCTGCAGTAGCAATTGCCTTTTTGATCAATGGGATTCTATATTTTCTATCGTGCTCAATAGAAAATGTTTTTAATGCAGTATCTCCTTCATCTATATAAGTATAACTACCAGAACTAAAATCAGAACTGTGAATAGTGGTACGCATCAAATTGTAGCCGATTCCTTTTTCTGTACTATAATATGCATTCAGAAATTCTTGTTGTTTCTCATTGGACAATTTGGCAAAAACTTCAGCACTGGCATCCGTTATCGCTCCTCCAATTCCCAGAAAAGACTGGAAGGTTTTATTTGGATTTACAAAAACACAAATCTGTCTTTCTGTTGGTTGTGCCAGTTCTGAAAACGTAAGACTTTCTGTTTTTGACAATCTCAAATTAGTACTTTCGGCAGTAGTGTACACCGTAACTGTTTTGCCTTTGGTTGAATAAGGATGTGCTTGTGATTTATTCTTTTGTTGTCCAAAAACAAAAAAGCTGGCGAGTACTAATGCTGTTGTGGTTAATTTTTTCATACTTAGTTAATAATTGTTTTTAATGGAATATGTAATTGCTTCGCCTGTTCGCTATCGCTTGAGTCGCATATCATCTTTGTCAGTTGCGATCAATTTAGTAATATGCTCATTTCATAATCTATAGTGTGGTGGTTTCTTGTTTTTTGGTGGTAACGTTACCAAGTATAGGTTCCTACAGCTCCAGCATCTAGAGAGGTAGTAATCCATTTTCCTTTATATTTAATATTGAATAATACAGCAGCATCGCTATCATTTACAACTAGCAAAACTTTTTTACCTGCAGGAGTTTTGAAAGCAACATTATGTAGACTACCGCTTATATTACTTGAAATTCTAACAGAACCTGCCGGAATAAATTTGGATGCATGCGCCGCTATATAATAACCAACATTTCGCACCACTGATTCCGTACTGCTTACAGTTACCGCTCCTTTACAAACAGTACATCCACCATCAGTATGTGGCCCAAAGGAACCATCATTGGCAAGATTCCATTGCAAGGCATTTTTACTCCAATTACGCATGGAACCAATGATTACATTTTTTACTTGCCATCTTAAATCACCATCAAATGATCCTGTAGATGAAGTATACTGTTCCGTAAAATAAACATCTTTATTAGGGTAAGCATTATGAACCGTAGAAAGGGCACTAATATCTCCTCCATATAAATGAAAGGCAGAACCTGCTACAAAAGGGTAAGCTGCAGCATCTTTTAGGATCGTAATTGGATATTGGGGATTATCACAATTATGATCGTAAGTGATTATTTTTGTGGTAATATTAGCCGTTTTAAATGCGGGTCCTAAATTATTTTTTATAAAATCAGCTTGTTGCAAGGCAGTCATCACCATACTCGGATTATTACCCCCGTGTAAAGGTTCATTTTGAGGAGTAATTGCGTCAATTACAATTCCTTCAGCTTTCATTTTTTGAATATATTTTACAAAATATTGTGCATAAGCTTCATAATATTGAGGCTGCAAACTTCCTCCCATAAAATTATTGTTGTCTTTCATCCAAACCGGCGCAGACCAAGGAGAACCCATTATTTTAATTTTGGGATTAATTGCCAAAATTTCTTTCAACAATGGAATAACATCCCCCATATCAGGAGTCAAACTAAAGTTGGTTAAACTAACATCTGTTTGTCCTGTGGGCATATCATCATAGGTAAATGGAGTGGCATTCAAATCAGACGCTCCAATACTAATTCTTAGATAACTCAAACCAACAGAAGTATCTCCGGAACCAAACAATTCTTGTAGTAAGTCTTTCTTTTTCTGGGCATTTAGTTGATTGATTACTTGTGCACTTCCACCTGTCAATGTAAATCCAAAACCATCAATAGTTTGATAGGTTTGAGTTTCATTAACTTCTATGTTTGGATAAATATTCACACCATTTCCAAAAGCCAAAATGCCTGTTTGCTTTTTCAAAAGTGCTGATTGATTTCCTGTGGTCAACCAAAAATCAACTTCGTTTTTTACTACAGGTGTCGGCGTCGGTGTAGGCGTTGGTGTTGGTTTTGGCGAATCCCCGCTATCGTTGGAGGATGAACAACTCATGTGTATAGATGAAAAAGCGATTAAAAAAAACAGCTTTGTTAATTGATGAATTTTTTTCATTATTTATTTGTAATTAATTTCGATAAAAACAGGGAAATGATCCGACGGATATTTTAAATCTTTGGCGTCTGATAAAACAGCATATTTATTAACTGTAATTGAGTTGCCTTTTGATAAAAAAATGTAATCAATCAAATGTGTTGATGCCTCATTATATTTAAAATTGTTAAAACTTCCATAAGGACCAAAAGGTTTTTCTTTCGAAATTGTTCTGGCGTCATTCATTTTATTTTTTAATGCAATTATCCGTTCAGTATCTGGTTCTGAATTAAAATCACCCATCAAAACAACTGGATACTTATTGCTGTTTAATTTTTCTATTCTTGAAAGTATCAACTCTAATCCTTTGGTTCTTGCCT
The DNA here is from genome assembly GCA_035273645.1 of Flavobacterium sp. Lineage (GTDB taxonomy): Bacteria > Bacteroidota > Bacteroidia > Flavobacteriales > Flavobacteriaceae > Flavobacterium. Next base: position 9,504 of record DATEOV010000067.1, read on the forward strand.
CTTCACCTACATGATCCAAATGGGTATTAAAAACCCAAATCAACTTATTACTTTGCTTATTCTTCAAAAGTGCATAAGTACAAACTCTGTTGTAAGCAGCATCCCAACCTTTTGAAATAGTATCGGGTGTTGGTGATAACCAAAAGGTATTGGATTCCATTACCTTAAATTTTTCTTTGGAATAAAAAATATTCGATGACTCTCCTTTTCCTATTCCGTCTCTTCCAATCCCAACATAGCTGTATTGAGGAAGTGCTGTTGCTATATCCAATACTTGATTGGGTTTTGCTTCTTGAACCCCAAAAATATCGGGGGCATAAAATTGAATCTGTCCATTAAAAAAATCTCTCCTGTGTGTCCAGTCGTTTACCCCATCCGATTCGATATCTAGTCGAATATTGTAAGTCATCACTTTTAAGGTTTGGGCATTGGAAAAAATACCCATCAGAATAAAAATGATTGAAATTGCTGTTTTTTTTAAAAGATTCATTTTTTCTTTTTTTATAGGTTTTTATTAGTCAAACAATATTAGATAGTTCTCCATTAGAGCTTCTATTCAACTTAATAAAAATAGAAGCCGCTAATGAAGACCAAACTCAAACAACCTAACTTAACTTAACCTAAACATTTTAATTATATACTCTAATATAATCTACTTCAAAAACTGAAGAAGTGAAATTTGGATCTACAGGACCTCCCCAAATTCCTCCCATTGCAAAATTGATAATTAGATAAAAGTTTTTATTGAAAGGGAATATATCTGAATTTACAAAAGTGTAAAACAACTTGTCATCCACATAAAACTTTATATAACCTGCTCTCCAATCTGCTGTATAAATATGAAATTCTGTGTTGCTATTAGGTACTTTTATAATACCTGTATCAGGTGTAGCACCGGAACGTCCTTCCGAGTGTAAAGAGGAATGATTTTGATCTAAATTCTTCCCAACAGACTCTAAAATATCTATCTCACCACATTTTGGCCATCCTACACTACCAATATTACTACCCAACATCCAGACTGCAGGCCATGTTCCAACACCTGTTGGCACTTTTGCCCTGATTACTATTTTACCATAAGTAAAATCAAATTTCCCATTCGATTCTAATCTACCAGAAGTGAAGTCTCCTTTTCCATATTTTTCCCTGATGGCTTTTATTCTCAAAACACCATCTTTTACAATTGTATTTTCAGGACGATTGGTATAAGATTGTAGTTCATTGTTAACATAACCAGGATCCCAAATTTGGAAAGTCCATTTGGAAGCATCAGGGGCTCCATCTGTATTAAATTCATCAGCCCATATTAATTTTGCTCCAACAAAAACAGTTATAGAGAGTGTTTTGCTAACAAATTGTCCGGCATTATAAGCAGACACATATAATACATAAGTTTTAGAACCCGATGTTGTATATGTATAAGAAAAGCTTCCATTTGTCACTTCCTTTGTTTCTCCATTACCAAGTACTATTTTATAGGATTTTGCGTTCGTCGCCGATAATTTAAAATTAACAACACCACTTCCATCTCCATTTGGATTTTGAGCATTTGATCCTACTATTTCAGCAGTTACATTTAAATTTGTTGGTTTTTGATCCACTACTGGATCCTCTGAATTTGATCCGCTACAAGAAACTAAAAAAAAGCAATTCATTGCTACAAACAAATTTACTATAAAGCGATATTTTTTCATTTATTTAATTTTATAATCATTTTATAAAAATGGTCCATAATCATGCGAGAATGGACCATTCTACTAACTCAAACCTAACTTTAATTTTTTCAACACATTACAAATAAGTGCTTTAAACACAAAACACCTATAAATCTTGTATTGACATCTTAAATAAATAAGATTGTAACTACTCTGCAATTAGTATTACAAACCAGCCATTACCATCAGCACCTACAGTTCTAAGTTTCATTTCATTTTCTGTTCTTGACAATATCACATATTTGTGATCTCCGCCAACATAAAAACCATGATATCCGATGTTTGAAAATGATATAGTTTCATTTCCATTAGGAGCAGATAATGACCAATTTTCGCTGTAATCAGCTAATTCATATATGGTTTCACCATCACCATTTGCTGTCAGTCCTTGATCACCACCCAAGTCAGCGGCCATTGCATCTAATTTCCCAAAAGTTTTACCATTTGTAATGTGTGTAAATGTACCGTCTACATTAAAAGTGAATCGATCATCATAACATTCCCAAGCAGCTTTATCTTCAGGAGCAGCAGACCACCAATCTGAGTTACCAGAGTCTGCAGGACCTACGCCAAAATGACCAGTTCCTTCAGATTTTATTCTCCAAGTTCTAGAACTATCAGAAGTTAACATCGTTATTAGATCAGCTGGTGGAACGTACACAACTTTAACCTCTACTTCAACCGTCTTACTACTTGAAACTCCACCAGTACCATATGCAACAACCGTCACCGCATATTTGTACGTTCCTGTTGTTCCAAAATTATATGTCATTTTCCCATTAGGTGAATATGTTTCAGCACCATTATAAATAAATTTATAGGAAAGAGCACCAGAACTTGTAGCGGTGAAATTTACCGTTCCACTTCCGTTACCGTTCGGATTATTTGCATCAGCCCCCACAATGTCTGCTGCCATTTGTAAATCTGAAGGGGCTTTAATATCTCCTAATACATAGTTTTCCTCTGTACAGCTACTGAATGTCAGCACCAGTAAAAGAAAAGCCATAAAATATTTTATATTTTTCATGTTTTTTGTTTTTTAATTAAATTCTAACC
>DATEOV010000068.1:0-6079 GCA_035273645.1 Flavobacterium sp.
TCACCATTGATGGTTATTTATTTGAATAAAGAAACGGCTTTGGTTTTTCTAGGAATAATGTGGTCAATAGTTTTGCTGGGAACTTTTTTTAAGATTTTTTACGTTGATCGTTTTAAGTTTCTTTCTGTTTTGTTTTATTTGTTGATGGGCTGGATGATTGTTTTTGTGATAAAGCCGTTATGGGGAGTTATTCCATTATCAGTGTTTTTGTGGATTCTTGCAGGTGGATTGAGTTATACTATAGGAGTTTATTTTTATGTAAAAGGACATAAGAACTACTTTCATACCGTTTGGCATTTTTTTGTGCTTTTGGGAACGATATTTCATTATGTGGCAATTTCGGAAAGTTTATAAGATGTTTAGATGTTAGAAAAAATAGTATTAGCACTTGAAAAGTAGATGATTATAACTTTTTTGCAAATTTTAGTAATCCTTTAACTTTCGAATCTACTTAAAAACTTATATTTGTAAATCTTCAAAAAAAATGATTTTTGAGACGTAAAATACAGCAAAATTCAATAATTCACCTCAAAAATGCTTGTATTGTTAAAAATGAGGAAAAAATAATAAATGATGAAGTATTTTAGATTAATTGTTATAGCACTTTTTTTATACAGTATTAATGTTTTTTCGCAAGATAATAACATCAAACACAGTATAGTAAAAGGGGAAACAATTTCTAGTATTGCTCAAAAATACAATGTTTCGATAGCTTCTATTTATAAGCTAAATCCAAAAGCTAAAAAAACCTTACAACTTAATCAGGTTTTATTAATTCCAAATTCAGAATCTAAAAAAACAAATGATTTAGTAGCTACTGATTCTGAAAAAACAACAGAAATTAATCATCAAGTATTATCAAAAGAGACTTTATACGGAATTACCAAACAATTCAAAACTACAATAGAACTACTTTATAAAGCCAATCCTAAATTAGAAGCTGAAGGATTAAAAGTTGGGCAAACGATTGTTATTCCATCGAGTTTGACCAAAAAAGAAATAGCAAGTCTGTCAAATGCAAAGACTCAAGAGGTAGTTGAGACTGTAGAACCAACGACTCCTTTAACACATCAAGTGAAGCCCAAAGAATCTTTATATGTTATTGCAAAGATGTATGGTGTTTCGTTAAAAGAATTACAAAATGCTAATCCAAAAATTGGGAAGAAAGGATTAAGCATTGGACAGGAAATCATAATTCCAAGTAACGGTAAGATGCCTGAAAATGAAGTTGTCGTTGAAGAGAAAAAAATAGAAGTAAAAGAAGTTCCAGTTGCAGTTATAGAAAGTAAAGTGTCTGTTCCTGTTGTTGCTGAAAACACAACTAAAGAGAAAGAAGTAAAAGTAGATTCTCAAATTCAGAAAACAGAAATTTTTCATGAGGTTTTGACAAAAGAAACCAAATATGGAATAGCCAAGAAATACGGAATTACTGTAGCTGATTTGGAAAAACAGAATCCTGCTATTCAACAAAAATTATTGGTTGGTTCAAAGTTGAGTATTCAAGTTCCTAATGATAAAATTGAAAAAGTCAGTAAAGAAGAAGTTGTAGTATCACAAACGGAAACAGTTAAGGATACAATAAATGCAACAGCAAGTATGCCGAATATAGATTTGATAAATCAAATTATAGAGTTAGCATCAGATAAAATAGGAACTAGATATAGAAGTGGTGGGACCACAACTTCTGGATTTGATTGCTCTGGTTTGATGTATTCCACTTTTGCTGCTTTTGATATAAAACTGCCTAGGTCATCAATTGAACAATCTTCGATTGGTGAAAAAATTGATGATGATGATGCTCAAAAAGGAGACTTGATTTTCTTTAAAACCAATGGTAGACATCATATTAATCATGTCGGAATGGTTATCGAAGTGGCTGAAGATGAAATAAAATTCATCCATTCTTCAACACATTCAGGAGTGATTATTTCTTCTACCAAAGAACCATATTACCAACGTAATTTTGCACAAGTGAATCGGGTGATAAAATAATTATTGGTATTTTTTAATGATTTTATTATTAGCCAGAAACCGCATTAGATTATAAAAAAAACGAATAATGTTTTAAATTGCAAAATTAATTTACAGTTTTGAATTGTTTCATTTCTTCTAAAGGCTCAATAGTGATGATGCCTTTCCATAGTTTAGGATCATACTGTTTTATGGGTATGAATTTAAAATTCTTCTCATCACTAGCTACAAATGCGGTATTTGAGATTTCTGTATTCGAAATAGTCAATATTTCTTTTTTATGGAATGTATTTCCTTCTATTTTGATATCAAGTGCAAGTACATCTTTTTCATCACTTGTCAATTCGATAAATTTTAAAGGTCTATTTAAATAGAAATAGACTCCCCTTTCTTTTGACGCATAGCGTAAATAATAGCCTATACCGCTAGCATTACGATTAAAGATGAGTGTTCCTTTACTAATGTTTTCAGATGATTTTATACCTAATAGGAATTTCATATTAAATCCTTTAACGGTCTTATTGTCAGCCAATGTGTAATCTGCACGAACAACTCCATAATCGGTTTCAGAAATGTAAAGTTTTCCAGTGTATTTTGCTTTACTCTTTTTGGGTTTAAAGTTCAGTACATAAACAAATTCATTTTCATTGGAATAAATAGCACCTTCATATTCATAATGATAAAGTTCATACTGGGTTACAAAATCTAAATTGCTGTTTTGTGAAAAATTATTCTTCGATATAAAATTCTCTAGGGTACGTTTAGTCAAAGCTGCTTGATTTTTATTCTCTTTATTTAGTTTTCTCTTATAGAAATCCTTTCGTAAAGAAATCGAATCTTGTGAACCAAAAAGGCCACTTTTAACTCTGTAGTATTTTGTAGTATCTAGATGTTTGAGTATCATTTTTGTCGCAGTTTGTTGTAGATCATCAACATCTGCCGAACGATCTTCATCCTTTAATTTTGTCGCTTTGACCACATCAAGTTTAGAGGAGAATACTCGTTTGTCCTTTTCAGTTTTAATATTACTATAATAATTGCAAAAAATATCTGTATATTCTTTGGGTGGATGTGATATAATTTTAGCATTAAAAGAAGTTATCTCTGCATTAGCTATTTTTAGGTTGTCCTTTGTAAAACCAGTTGATTTGGTAATCTCCATATCCATTTTTTTGGGACTAAAAGAGTTTTCTTCACGATAAAATAAAACTTCTTTTGAGGATTGATATTCCCTTTTGTAATTACGATCCAAGTTTTCCTTAACCGTTGCCATTATACTATAGGGGTTTGGTTTGATGTTGGATACATTAACATCGGCAAGTTCAAAAACACCAGGTTGTAACTTGATGATGTTTTGCTGGCTTTTCAGCTGATCTAAAGTTATTGTTTGGTTCACATATCCGAGATAAGATATTTCGAGAATAGAAGCATTTTCGTTATTGTTTTCGGTTACTGTGAAGAAACCATCTGCATTCGAAATTAAACTCTGTGATCTATTAACTTGTATGTTGGCGTATGGAATAGTTTCACCAGTTTTACTATCTATGATTTTTCCAGTAATGTCTTGGGCTAAACTTAATTGATGAACAAACAGAATGAAGAAAATATAAATAAGAATTCGTTTCATAATTGCATTTTATATTTGTTGATTAGACGAATATTTTCAAAAAATTTGTATGTGAATTTTATTAGAACTTCAGTTAAAATTCTTTGTAAAAGTTACAACTTATTATTTTTTAACAAAAGAAGTATCTAGTTGCACATTGCAAAATTTATTTAAGATTCTAAATGTAGAAATTCTTTTTGTGATTTTTCTATTACTTTGAATTTTATAAAAAAAGTATATCTTTAGCCAACCAAAAAAATAAACCTATAAAGATGGAAGAAAACAAACCAGAAGAATTTAAAAGAGAACTCGGATTACTAGACGGGACAATGCTTGTCGTTGGATCAATGATTGGATCAGGGATATTTATTGTGAGCTCGGATATGGTGCGCCAATTGGGTTCTGCAGGCTGGCTGATTGCGATGTGGGTGCTTACCGGATTTATTACCGTGATTGCCGCCGTTAGTTATGGCGAGTTGAGCGCGATGTTTCCCAAAGCAGGCGGGCAATATGTTTACATAAAAGAAGCTTACGGAAAGTTGATTGGGTTTTTATACGGTTGGAGCTTTTTTGCCGTGATACAAACCGGTACAATTGCCGCTGTGGGTGTGGCTTTTTCGAAATTTGCCGCTTATTTGTATTCTCCTGTGAGCGAAAAAAATATTATTTATGAATTGGGCGATTTCAAACTCAGTGCTGCCCAAATCGTTTCGATAATCACCATTATTTTATTGAGTTATATCAATAGTCGTGGTGTAAAAAACAGCAAGATTTTACAAACGGTCTTGACGGTTATTAAAATTGCCTCGATTTTCGGATTGATTATTTTCGGATTCGTGGCAGCCAAATCCGAAGTATGGGACGCCAACTGGGCGAATGCCTGGACTTCTCAGTCATTGGATGTCGAAGCGGGTTCTTGGCTCCCAATTAGTGGAGTGGCCTTGATTTCGGCAATGTCGGCGGCATTGGTGGGTTCGTTGTTTTCTAGCGTGGCATGGGAAGGCGTGACTTTTATCGCAGGTGAAATCAAAAATCCAAAACGCAATGTAGGATTGAGTTTGTTTCTTGGAACCTTGATAGTAAGTTGTATTTATATTTTGGCCAATGTGATGTATTTGGCGGTGGTTCCTTTGCAGGATATTGCTACGGCAGAATCGGATAGAGTGGCTGTTGTGGCATCACAAAATATTTTTGGAAATATTGGAACATTAATTATCGCCTTGATGATTATGATTTCGACTTTTGCCTGTAATAATGGTTTAATTATGACTGGGGCAAGGGTTTATTATACAATGGCACAAGACGGTTTGTTTTTCAAAAAAGCTTCCCATTTGAACAAGGCAAGCGTACCGGCTTGGGCATTGTGGGCGCAGTGTTTTTGGGCTTCGGCCTTGTGTTTGACCGGAAAATATGGTGATTTATTGGACTTTGTTGTAATTATCGTTTTGATATTTTACATTTTGACCATTTACGGAATTTTTGTTCTTCGCAAGAAAATGCCAGATGCTGAAAGACCATATAAGGCTTTTGGTTATCCGTTTTTGCCAGCACTTTACATTATTATTGCCAGCGCCATTTGTATTGCGTTGTTATACACAAAACCTAGCACTTGTGGTTGGGGTGTTTTTATAATGTTGATTGGAATTCCGATTTATTATTTGACTAAATCGAAGGAGTAGCTTTTTTAGCACTTAGTGTTAACTTTAGAATATTATTATAAAAACAAGAAGTCCGACTCGATATAATTGAGTCGGACTTTTTTTCATTAGCGAAGTATTAGTGTAAATATATCTTGCAATATTTATGTTCTTGATAAAAACAGAAAACCCGTTTTGATAAACAAAACGGGTTTTTCTAGTGTAGTAAGCACTTATTTAATATTAGGAAACTGCGTTTTCTAATACTAACTCTTCATTAAAAGGAAGGTTCCAAGCTTCGGCTACTCCTTTATAAAGGATTTTTCCGTTTGCTATGTTTAATCCTTTTTTTAATTCTTCATTATCAGCACAAGCTTTTTGCCATCCTTTGTTTGCCAATTGTACAGCATAAGGTAATGTAGCATTTGTAAGCGCTAAAGTTGAAGTATAAGGAACTGCACCTGGCATATTAGCCACACAGTAATGTACGATATCGTCAATGATGAAAGTTGGGTTTTCGTGAGTTGTAGGAGTACAAGTTTCGATACAACCTCCTTGGTCTACTGCTACGTCAACAAGAACTGTTCCTGGACGCATAGATTTTAACATTTCACGTTTAATCAAATGTGGTGCTTTTGCTCCTGGAATTAATACAGCTCCAATAATCAAATCAGTGTCTAAAATTGCTTTTCTGATGTTGTATTCGTTAGACATTTGAGTCATAACGTTTGCAGGCATAATATCGTCTAATTGACGTAAACGTGGCAAACTCACATCCATAATAGTTACTTGAGCTCCTAGACCGGCAGCCATTTTTGCTGCTTGAGTTCCTACGATTCCACCACCAAGTACTAATACTTTAGCA
>DATEOV010000069.1:0-10995 GCA_035273645.1 Flavobacterium sp.
TGAAAAGGCAGCAGTTATGTCATGTCCCGCAATGATTTTGAAATTGGTAGTTCTATAGTCTTGTTGTATAAACGGAATAAGCTCCAGCGATATAAAATCAAAAAAATCTATACTTTTCCCATCAGGCATTCCTGTTACTTGGTCTAAACCACAATCAATTGCTCTTTGGTTGTTTTGACCTTGGCTTATTCCTACAATAATTACTTCGGGTAAATCATCCCAATGGGCCCCATAGATTAAAGTCCCCAAAAAGGGATTTAGTAAATAATCACCATCCATTAAAATTAATAGTGGGTATCTTTTTGTTGGATTTTTTTCGTAAGAAGCCGGTAAAGAAACATAAAGTTGTCTTTTTCCTTGAAGCTTTCCGGAATCGAAATTGATGGTTTTTATTTGTGAGAAACAAGAAATAGAAAAAATGGCCAGTAATACTACAAATAAACGTTTCATATGATAAGGGGTTGGTTGTTTATGATAAAATAGATTAGCAATATAAACAATTATTTAATGTATTGACAAAGGAGAAATAGATAAACTGTTATGTTAATGAATTGTCTTTTTCATTTGGAAAAACAATCCAAGGTTTAAATGTTTTGGCTTCTTCAAATTCTAGAGTTGCGTATGAAATGATGATGATGATATCGTCTTTTTGTACTTTACGTGCTGCTGGACCATTTAGGGTAATTATCCCGGAATTTTTTTCACCAACAATGGCATAAGTGTCAAAACGTTCTCCATTATTTATATTAACAATAGATACTTTTTCGCCTTCTATTATATTTGCAGCTTCTAATAATGCTTCGTCTATAGTTATACTTCCGATATAATTTAAGTCGGCTCCTGTGACTCTTACTCGGTGAATTTTTGATTTAACAACTTGAATGTGCATGGTAATTTTTAATTTAATGAAATGGTATCTATTAATCGGATGTTGTTGACAAATACCGCTATGAATGCTCGATATTTTTTGTTTTTATTTTTTCGTTTGCATGTGGTAAGCGTTGCCTCATCTGCAATTTCAAAGTATTCTAAAGTAAATGTTTTGTTTTTTTTAAATTCATTTTTAACCCATTGGGTAGTTTTTTCAGCGCTATTATTTGAGAATTTGGCTTTAGCGGCGTTTAATACTTTATAGATTATTCCAGCTTCTTCTCTTTCGTGCAAAGTTAAGCGTTCATTTCGAGAACTCATAGCTAAGTTGTTGATTTCTCTGTAAATAGGACAGACTACAATAGCTACTTGTATGTGATTTTTTTCAACCATCTTTTTGACTATTTGTACTTGCTGAAAATCTTTTTCACCAAAATAGGCTCTGGTTGGCTGTACGATTTCAAAAAGACGTTTTACAATGGTTCCCACACCGTCAAAGTGGCCTGGTCTAAACTTTCCTTCCATTTTATTTTCCAAACCGTCAAAATCAAAAGATTGTGATAAGGTTTTTCCCTCATACATATCGTCAACAGTCGGGGCAAAAACGATAATGTTTGGATTGATGTCTGATATTTTTATGATATCAGCCTCCAAAGTACGAGGATATTTTTCCAAGTCTTCGAGATTGTTAAATTGAGTCGGATTTACAAAAATACTAACAACAGTTATCTCATTTTCCTTAGTAGATTGAAGCATTAACGACTGATGGCCCTTATGCAAAGCACCCATTGTCGGAACAAATCCAATTGAAGAATTTGTAGTCTTTAATGTGGAAAGATAGTCCGTTAAAGCCTCTTTTCCATAGAAAATTTGCATGGCAGTTTTGTTTAAATTAGGTGCAAACTTAATATTTTAGTCCATAACTGCATAAAATTTTGTAATTTTGCGTGGTTTTTATTGCCAATAATTAATCAATTTATACTATGAAAGATAAGAGGATATTATACGTATCATCTGAAGTTGTACCTTATCTCGCTGAAAATGAGGTTTCATTAATGTCTTATGACGTACCAAAAATGATTAATGATCAAGGTGGGCAAATTAGAATTTTTATGCCAAGGTATGGAAATATTAACGAGAGAAGACATCAATTGCATGAAGTGATTCGGTTGTCTGGAATGAATTTGGTGGTGAATGATTTGGATATGCCTCTTATTATTAAAGTAGCTTCTATTCCGAAAGAAAGAATACAAGTTTATTTCATCGACAACGAAGAATATTTTAAAAGAAAAGCAACTTTTGCTGATGAAGAAGGTGTGATGTATCCAGATAATGATGAACGCGCTATCTTTTTTGCCAAAGGAGTTGTAGAGACTGTAAAGAAATTAAATTGGGTACCGGATATTATTCATGTACACGGTTGGATGGCGGCTATGTTGCCTGTTTACATGAAGCATTTTTATAAAAACGAAGCATTGTTTTCAGACACTAAGATAGTTACCTCTGTTTACAGTCAGTCTTTTGATGGAGCATTGGATGCTGAAATGATCAATAAAGTTAGATTTGACGGTATTCCAGATGAAGCAATTGCTGAATTGGAAGTTCCAAATTATGAAAATATTATAAAAACAACTGTTCGTAATTCTGATGCTGTTATTATTGCGTCTGATGGACTCTCTCCAAGTTTAACAAAATTTATAGAATCTTCCAACAAACCTTTTTTACCTTTGAAACATAAAGACGAATTTTCGGTAGCTTATACGGAATTCTATAAAAATATGTTGTTATAAATCAATCTTTTACGAATAAATATGCTTAAAAATTCTTTTTTTAAAACAATTCCTTTCCTTTTATTTATTGTTCTTTTTAATTCCTGTGATAAAGAGTTTAATGTAGTTGGTGAAGATCTTATAGGCGAAAACTCTTTTGATATAGAAAAGAGTGAATATCCTGTTGTAGCATATAATCAAAAATTAGGGCCAATTCAGTCGAATAATCTAGAAGTTAATCCTTTAGGAGTGTATAATAATCCTTCTTTTGGTGCTACTAATGCAAATTTCGTTACTCAAGTTACTTTGGCGACTGTAGATCCTTCTTTTGACGCTTCAGCTACTATAAAAAAGGTAGTGTTGACTATACCTTATTTTTATGATAAAACAAAGACTGTTGTAAATACGGATGGTAGTAGTACTTATGTTTTAGATTCTATTTATGGTCCTGAAAAGGCAAAAATGAAACTTAGTGTTTATGAGTCTGGTTATTATATGAGAGATTTAGATCCTGAAGATCAATTTTCTCAACCTCAAAAATATTATAGCAATCAATATTCTGATTTTAATACAATGAAAATTGGAGCTTTGTTAAATGATTCTATTGCGATTAAGTCCCAAAATTCGGAATTCTTTTTTGATCCTGCTGAACATGTTGTAAAGACGACCAACTCAAGTGGAACCGAAGTAACGACAAGGACTCCTCCCGGGATGGAATTATTCTTGAATAAAGATTTCTTTAAAACTAAAATAATAAAAGCACCTGCGGGGTCTTTGACGGATAATAATGCGTTTAAAAATTATTTTAGAGGTTTGTTTTTCAATATTGAAACTATTGGTGGTAATCCAGGAAACATGGCAATGCTTAATTTTAAAGCAGGAAAAATAACAATAACATATACAGAGACCGTTGATTCAAAAGATGTTGAAAAAACATTAGTATTGAATTTATCTGGTAATACTGTTAGTTTACTGGATCAAAGTAATACAAATATTAATTATGTAAATGCTACGAATCCTTCTAATATCAACTCTGATAAAGGAGATGCTAATTTGTATCTTAAAGGTGGTGAGGGGTCAATGTCTATCTTGAAATTATTTGGTGAAGATAAATATGGTGTAGATGGTGTAAGTGGTGCGCCAAATGGGGTTGCGGATCAATTGGATATTATGCGAAAAAACAAGTACCTTATTAATGAGGCGAGTTTGGTATTTTATTTGAATTCGGAAGCTATGGGTACAAGTTACGTGCCACAAAGAATTTATTTGTATGATTTTAAAAATAACCAAGTGTTGATTGATTATTTAGAGACTACAACTGTTTCGAGTAATACTAAAAACAGTAAGTTTGTTTTTGGAGGTATTCTTGCTAAAAAATCTGATATAGATGGTGGTTCTTATTATAAATTTAGGATTACTAATCATGTTAGAAATCTCGTCAAATATGCGGATTCCACTAATGTTGATTTAGGATTAGTCGTTACTGAAGATATTGGTAAATCTAGTTTTTATGCTTTAAAGGATAAAGCGGGTTTTCCTTTGAAAGCACCAATGGCTTCGGTTATGAATCCACTGGGAGCTATCGTCTTTGGTAATAATATTGCGTCTGATGATAAAAATTATAAAAAAAGATTGAAATTCGAAATTTATTATACAAAATCTAATTAAGATAAACTATGTGTGGAATTGTTGGATATATTGGCTATAGAGAGGCTTATCCTATAGTTATAAAAGGACTGAAAAGGTTAGAGTATCGCGGGTATGATAGTGCCGGTGTGATGTTGTATGATGGTAAAACTGTAAAATTATCTAAAACAAAAGGTAAGGTCTCAGATCTAGAAGCTAAAGCCCAAAATGAAATAACTTTAAATGGATCCATAGGGATTGGACATACCCGTTGGGCAACTCATGGTGTGCCAAATGATGTCAATTCGCATCCTCATGTATCTAACTCTGGTGATTTGGTGATTATTCACAATGGAATAATTGAGAATTATGCCCCTTTAAAAGTAGAGTTGATAAAAAGAGGGTATACTTTTACATCAGATACTGATTCTGAGGTTTTGATAAATCTTATTGAAGAAGTACAGAAAAATGAAAAATTAAAATTAGGTAAAGCGGTTCAAGTAGCACTAAATCAAGTGGTAGGTGCTTACGCTATTGCTGTTTTTGATAAAAAAAATCCAAATGAAATTGTTGCGGCAAGATTAGGAAGTCCGTTGGCAATTGGTATTGGGGAAGGTGAATATTTTATTGCTTCAGATGCGTCACCATTTATTGAGTATACTTCGAATGCAGTGTATCTTGAGGATGGAGAAATGGCGAATATCAGGTTGCATAAAACTATGAAGGTTCGTAAAATTAAAGATGATTCTATCGTTGATCCTTATATTCAAGAGCTTCAGATGAATTTGGAGCAAATTGAAAAAGGAGGTTACGATCATTTTATGTTGAAAGAAATCTACGAGCAACCAAGTGTGATTAAGGATACATATCGAGGGAGATTGCATGCCAATGAAGGAATTATTCAAATGGCAGGTGTTGAAGATAATCTTGAGAAATTTTTAAATGCAGACCGTATTATAATTGTTGCTTGTGGCACATCTTGGCATGCTGGTTTGGTGGCTGAATACGTTATTGAAGAGTTTGCTAGAATCCCTGTGGAAGTTGAATATGCATCTGAATTTAGATACAGAAATCCTATTATAAACAGTAAAGATGTTGTAATTGCTATTTCGCAATCGGGTGAAACTGCAGATACTATGGCAGCTATAAAATTAGCGAAAGAACATGGTGCGTTTGTTTTTGGGGTGTGTAACGTAGTAGGTTCGTCCATTTCGAGAGAGTCTCATGCAGGTGCTTATACACATGCTGGACCTGAAATTGGTGTTGCTTCGACAAAAGCTTTTACAACTCAAATTACGGTGTTGACAATGTTAGCGTTGCGTTTAGCTAAAGCTAAAGGTACTTTGACGCATTCTGATTTTCATACTTATTTGCAAGAATTGGAAATCATTCCTGAAAAAGTTAAGGAAGCATTAGAAACTAATGATAAGTCTAAAGAAATAGCGGCTGTGTTTAAAGACGCACCAAATTGTTTGTATTTAGGTCGTGGATATAACTTCCCAGTAGCACTTGAGGGGGCTTTAAAACTAAAAGAAATTTCATATATTCATGCCGAAGGTTATCCTGCTGCAGAAATGAAGCACGGACCAATTGCATTGATTGATGAGTTGATGCCGGTTATCGTTATTGCACCAAAACAAGGTCATTATGATAAAATTGTAAGTAATATTCAAGAAATAAAGTCTAGAAGTGGTAAAATTATTGCCGTAGTGACAAAAGGGGATACTCAAGTTCGTGAATTGGCAGATTATGTTATAGAGATACCAGAAACATCAGATGCGTTGTCTCCGTTAATTACGACTATACCGTTGCAGCTTTTGTCTTATCACATAGCTGTTATGAGGGGTTGTAATGTTGATCAACCTCGAAATTTAGCAAAATCAGTTACTGTTGAATAACGGATTGTTATAGAATTTTAAAAAAGCGAGATTTATTTCTCGCTTTTTTTTGCTCTATACTTTTTTGCGAAAACGTTGTAAATATTGTGATAAATTTAATAGAAATACTAAATTGTTATGTATGCATAGTATATTTTGAGAATAACTTATTATTTTATTATTAATTATGCAATATCTAAAAATATTGAATTGTTATATATTGAACCATTTTGTTAATAATAATAATAACTATTTTTATTTTTTTTATTGATAATTAAAAAATATGTGTAATTTGGCGCCACTAACCAACAAAATTTTACCATATGAGATTGTATTTGCTTTTTTTAACATTATTCTTTTGTAGCATATCTTTTGCGCAAAATTCTATCAAAGGTGTTGTTACTGATGAAAATAGTCAACCTATTCCAGGGGCTAATATTAAAGTGGCTGGTTCAAATGAAGGGACGACTTCGGATTATGATGGTACTTTTGTTTTGATAACCAAACAAACGCCTCCTTTTTCTATTGATGTTACTGCTGTTGGGCATTCTTCTTCCAGTGTAAATGTAGAATCAGTTTCGTCAAAAATTCGAGTGCAACTAAGTTCAGAAGAGACGAAATTGAATGAAATTGTAGTTTCTGCTTCAAGAGCGCCCGAAAGAGTTCTTCAATCACCTGTTACAATTGAAAGAATGGGAATTCAACAAGTGAAAAGTACTACGGCTCCAACGTTTTATGATGGTTTGGAGAATTTAAAAGAAGTGCAATTCAATACCAGTAGTATCTCATTCAAAACGGTCAATACTAGAGGGTTTGCTGCTGTTGGGAATACTCGTTTTATGCAGTTGGTAGATGGTATGGATAATTCGTCACCTGCTTTGAACTTTGTTTTGGGTAACTTAATTGGTCTTTCAGATATTGATGTGGCTAGTGTGGAACTTTTGCCTGGGGCTTCTTCAGCTTTGTATGGGGCTAATGCATTCAATGGAATTTTATTTATGAATAGTAAAAATCCTTTTACGAATCAAGGGATTAGTTCTTATGTTAAGTATGGTCAAACTTCACAAGATGTTGCTGGAACTAATGATTATTTTGATATGGGAATTAGGGCTGCTACTGCTTTTAATAAATATTTCGCTGTAAAGGCTAACTTTAATTATATGAAGGCTACAGAATGGATTGCAGATGATAGAAGAAGTATGACTGGTGGTTCTATTGGTCATGATGGAAATCAAAATTATGACGGTTTGAATATTTATGGGGATGAGGTGACTACTTTTATCAATAATGTTGGGCAGGTAAGTAGAACTGGATATCGTGAAAAAGATTTAAATGACAATAAAGTGAATAGTGTTAAGGCTGATTTCTCTTTACATATTAGACCTTGGGCTGATGATACTGAAATCATGCTTCAATATAAATTAGGTATGGGGAATACTATTTACCAAGGAGCGAATAGGTATGCTTTGAATGATTTCTTTATGAGTCAAACCAAAATCGAAATAAAAGGAAGAAACTTTTTTGCTAGAGCATATCGTTCTGCTGAAGATGCCGGTAATTCTTATGATATGCGTTTTGCGGGTTGGAATGTGCAAAGAGCGGCTAAGTCGGACACTAACTGGTTCACGGATTATGCTACATCGTTCCAATTGTCTTCTGCAGTTTTAGGGCTTGATGGGAATGAAGCAGCAAATTATGCTAGAACTTTTGCCGATACCAATCTTTCTCCAGGTTTGAACTTGGTTCCTAATACGGATCCAACCAATCCTTCTGCGCCAAGAAATGCAAGATTTGAGCCAGGAACACCTGAGTTTACAAGTGCGTTGAATGCCGTTAAAAGTAATCCTGACTTTACACAAGGAGCAAAATTCACAGATCAATCTAAAATATACCACTCAGATGTTAATTATAACTTTAAAGACTTAATCAAGTTTGCAGAAATTCAAGTGGGTGGTTCTGCTCGTCAATATGAAATGAATTCTAGCGGATCTATTTTTACAGACTATGATGGACCAATTCGTTATAATGAATATGGTGTATACACCCAAGGGTCTAAACTGTTTATGGAAGATCGTTTGAAGGTGGTTGCTTCCATACGTTATGATAAAAGTCAAAATTTTGACGGAAATGTATCTCCAAGAGTTTCTTTTGTTTACTCTGCAGGGGAGCAAAAAAATCACAACTTTAGAGCTTCTTACCAAACAGGTTTTAGAAATCCAACTACACAAGATCAATACATCGGACTTGATTTAGGGCCATTTGCTTTAATTGGTTCGGCTCCAGAAAACTTAGTTCGTTATTCTGAAATTAGAAATGTAAGTTCTTCAGCTCAAGCGGCTGGTGCAGCTGCTACCGTTGCTATGGATGGTACAAATGCCTATAATAATTCTTATACGTTAACTTCTGTTCAGGCGTTTGGAGCTGCTTTGAATGCTAATCCTTCTGATGTTGCTGGTGCAGCTTCTTTATTGCAATCTGCAAATGTTCAGTTAGTTCGTCCAGAAGAAGTAAAAGCGTATGAATTAGGGTATCGTGCTGTAATTAATAATGATTTATCAGTTGATTTGAATGGGTATTATAACCAATACAATCATTTCTTGAATACTTCTAGAGTGGCAGGGGTTTATTATGGCGATGTTAATACTGCAATCAACTTGGCAGATCCATTGAGTCCTGTTTATGCTTTGGTTAGAAGCGACAGAAGAATTTATCAAGTGTATACTAATACTAGTGCCGATGTTTCGTCTTTAGGTTTTGGTGTTGGGTTGTCTAAAAAAGTGTATAAGAACTTTGAATTAGGTGCAAACTATAATTATTCTCAATTGGATTTCGATCAATCGGAAGATCCAGGATTTGTTACAGGATTTAATACTCCAAAGCATAGGGTAAAAGCTTCGTTGGGAAATACAAGATTGTTTAAGAATTTTGGATTTAATACAAACGTAAGATGGAATTCTGAATATTTATGGCAATCTTCTTTTGCTGATGGAATGGTTCCTGAAACTACTGTTTTTGATGCTCAAATCAATTATGCTGTTCCTGCATATAAATTATTGTTCAAATTGGGAGCTACTAATATTGGAGGGAAAGATTATATCCAGGTAATTGGTGCGGGATCTATTGGTCAGCAGTGGTTCGCTTCATTGACGATTAATCCTTAATTAAAAAAGATAAGACAAAAACTTAAAAATATAGAGTATGATAAAAAATTTCAAATGGCTACTATTGGTTTCTTTAAGCTTTGTGGCATGTAATAATAACGATGATGATTCGGCAACACCAGCGGAAGTTCCCATTACGCCAGGGTCGGCTGTCTTTACTAAATATGTGGCATTGGGAGATTCCTTTGCAGCGGGATATAGTGATGGAGCTCTTTTTAAAGCAGGTCAAGAGAATTCGTATGTAAATATATTAGCGCAACAATTGATGCCTGCAGGAGGGGCTGTTATTACTACTCCAATGATGGCGGATAATATTGGTGGGTTGTTGTTAGGTGGAAATGTGATTGCAGGGCCACGTTTATATTTTAATGGGACAGGTCCGGTGCCTGTATCAGGAACTCCAACAACCGAAGTGACAACTCATTTAACTGGTCCCTTTAATAATTTAGGGATTCCAGGTGCAAAGAGTTATCATTTAGTTGCGCCAGGATATGGAAATGTAGCTGGGGTAGCTTCTGGTAAAGCGAATCCATATTT
The DNA here is from genome assembly GCA_035273645.1 of Flavobacterium sp. Lineage (GTDB taxonomy): Bacteria > Bacteroidota > Bacteroidia > Flavobacteriales > Flavobacteriaceae > Flavobacterium. The sequence goes on from DATEOV010000069.1 coordinate 9,841, forward strand.
TGCCCGTTTTGCTTCTTCAGGAACAACTACTGTTCTGGCTGATGCATTGACGCAAGCTCCTACTTTCTTTTCTTTGTTTATTGGAGGTAATGATGTTTTGGGTTATGCTACATCTGGAGGTATTGGTGTAAATCAAACAGGAAATTTTGATCCTTCCACTTATGGTTCAAATGATATCACTGATCCAAATGTATTTGCAAATGTATATAATGCTTTAGCTGCTAATTTGACTGCAAAAGGAGCTAAAGGTGTAGTTGCTAATTTACCGTATGTAACAACCTTACCTTTCTTTACAACTGTTCCATTCAATCCGCTTACTTCAAGTTTGTTGGGTGGTGGTAATGTTTCAGTTGGAGATGCGACAATCGCAGCTTTGAATGCGCAATTGTATGGTCCTTTAAAACAAGCTTTAACTGCTTTTGGTGCTGGAGACAGAATTAATTTATTATCAACAACTGCAGCTAATCCCTTGTTGATTTCAGATGAAAAGCTGCCTAATTTGTCAGCGCAATTAACGGCGGCTTTCACGCCTATGTTGGGTGCGGCAAAAGCAGCTGCGTATGGTCAGGTTTTTGGTCAGGCAAGACAAGCGACAAAGGCTGACTTAGTATTGTTGACTACAAAAGGAGCTATTGGTGGTGCTACAGGATATCCTGCCCCACTAGATAAATTCGGAATTACTTTTCCGTTATTAGATAAACATGTTTTGATTGCATCTGAGACTGCTGAGGTAAAAATCGCTACAGATGCTTATAATGTTACTATAGCTGCAACGGCTGAATCAAAAGGTTTAGCATTTGTAGATGCTAAGTCAGCTATGACGCAATTGGCTACGAGTGGAGTTCGTTTTGGAAATTTTCACATGACGGCGTCTTATGTGACTGGAGGTGCGTTCTCATTAGATGGGGTTCATCCTAGTCCAAGAGGGTATGCTTATATTGCTAATCTTTTTGTAAACGCTATAAATGCTAAATATGGTGCGACTTTGAGAAATGTAGATATGTCTCAATATCAAATTCAATATCCTGCAACAATACAATAATTTTTAATTTAAGATAGTTATTGAAACCACTCGTTTATGACGTGGTGGTTTTTTATTTTTTTGGCGAAGAAAGGGGTGTTTTGATAGTTTGAAACTGCTTAATAATCAATTCG
>DATEOV010000070.1:0-5885 GCA_035273645.1 Flavobacterium sp.
TTGAAAATGTATTAGAAAGCAGTGATTCGAATGCTCGGAAAGCGATTTCAATTGCGCTGGGGGTTTTCATAGGAATTTGCCCTTTTTGGGGTTTTCAAACCATTCTGGTCTTGTTTTTAGCAGTTTTGCTGAAGCTGAATAAGGCAATTGCTTTTGCTTTTTCAAATATCAGTTTTCCGCCTCTGATTCCTTTTGTTATTTATGGATCGCTGAAAGTGGGCAGTTTTTTTGTCACTAGCGATAAATCTTTAATTTTGAATTCGGATATGACTTTTGCCGATATTCAAAAAAATATTACCCAATATGTTGTCGGAAGTTTTATTTTGGCAACTTTTATGGCTGTTCTATTTGGTTTTACGAGTTATTTGCTGTTATCTTTAGTTGATAATTATAAAAACAAAAAATAGTCTATGCGGAATTATCTGTACTATTTATATGTCTTCATGACTAAACGGAAATTCCTTTCAGCAGGTATAGTAATTGCTATCGCTTTGTTTTTGGGATTTTTTGCATCCAAATTAACTTTTGAGGAAAATATAAATAAAATGATTCCTTCCAGTGATAAGTCTGGAGTGACTTCAAAAGTATTGGACCAGGTTAATTTTGCCGATAAAATCACGATTATTATTTCTTGCAAAAACAGTGGCTCAGCAGATAATTTGACTGAATATGCCAATGCTTTTATCGATAGTTTGGATGCTAATTGCAAACCGTTTGTAGCCAAAGTGCAAGGCAAGATTGAAGAAGAAAATATTCAGGAAACCTATGATTTTGTGTATGCCAATTTACCTCTTTTCCTTGATAAAAAAGATTATGAGTTAATTCAAAATAAACTGCAAAAGGACAGTATTATCAATAGCATTGCTTCCGATTATAAATCCATAATTTCGCCAGCGGGTTTGGTTTCCAAAGATTTTATTCTTCGGGATCCGCTTGGAATTTCGTTCATAGCTTTGAAGAAATTGCAACAATTGAGCGTTGGTGATGATTTCGCGATTCAAAACGGATTTGTACTAAGCAAAGACAAGAAGAATTTATTGCTTTTTGTGACTCCTACGTTGCCCGCAAATGAAACCGACAAGAACACCATTTTTATACATAATCTGGAGAAAATCAGAACCAATCTGAATGGACAGTTCAAAGGGAAAGTGGAGATGACTTATTTTGGGTCGACACCCGTCGCGGTTGCCAATGCGACACAAATAAAATCAGATGTGCAAAATACCTCTATTTTTGCTGGGGTTACATTGATTATAATTCTTGCCTTTTTCTATAGAAATCTGTCAACCCCGATCATAATTTTTATTCCGTCTTTGTTCGGGGCTCTTTTTGCTTTGGCGGTTTTGTATTTCTGTAAAGGCAGTATTTCGGCTATTTCTTTAGGAATCAGTTCAGTTTTATTGGGTGAAACCACAGATTATTCTATTTATGTTTTAACGCATTTGAGGAATAATAAAAATGTGAAACTGCTTTATAAAGACATTACAAAGCCTTTGTTACTATGCGGTGTTACAACATCGATCACCTTTTTGTGTCTGTTTTTTATTAATTCGGAAGCGTTGCAGGATTTGGGAATTTTTGCTGGTCTGAGCGTGGTTTCGACTTCGATTTTTTCTTTGGTTTTAATACCAATTTTGTACAAGTCAAATGGGCATTTATTCGTCCCAAAGTCGAATGTCATTGACAAGCTTGGCGCTTTTTCGTATCATAAAAATAAATTTTTGGTTGTCTCAATACTTTTGTTGTTTGTAGTTTCTCTTTTTACCTATTCTAAGGTTACTTTCAATAATGATCTGTCAGCTTTAAATTTCATGACTCCCAAATTAAGAATGGCTGAGAAACAATTGGAACATATCGCCAATAGTGACTCTTCGAAATCCATTTATTTGGCTACTTATGGAAAAAGTTATGAGGAAGTTGTGGCCAATAATAATCAGCTTTTCGAGACACTTCAAAAGGACAAAAAAGCAAAAGGAATTTTGAATTTTAGTTCAATCGGAGGGATTGTTTTTTCTGCAGAAGTTCAAAAACAAAAAATTGCGGAGTGGAATGTTTTTTGGGACTCCCAAAAAAAATCAAATTTGAAGCAGGCTTTAATCAGCGAAGGAAATCAATATGGTTTTAAAGCGACTACTTTTAGCGGGTTTTATGAATTATTGGATAAAAACTTTAGTCCAATAACGATTCAGGAATACCTCAAAGTAAAATCTTTTTTTCTGGATGAGTTTGTATCCCAAAAAGACGGATTTTATACTATTTCCACTTTGGTAAAAGTTCCAAAAGTAAAAAGGGATGCTTTTGTAAATCAAATCAAAAAGCAACCAAATTTGGTTGTCATCGACAGACAACAGACAAATGAAACTTTTTTGGGAACGCTAAAAGCAAGTTTTGAGGATCTTGTCAATTATTCTTTTATAGCGGTATTTTTCGTGCTGTTATTTTCTTTCAGGAAAATAGAATTGGTTATTATCAGCATCATTCCGATACTTATAAGTTGGGTTTTTACGACGGGTCTTATGGGGATTTTCGGATTGCAATTTAATGTATTTAATATCATTGTCTGTACCTTGATTTTTGGAATAGGAGTAGACTACAGCATTTTTATGACATCGGCATTGCAAAAGGAATATACTTTTGGAAAAATAGAATTACCAAGCTACAGAACCTCCATTATATTATCGGTTGCAACCACTTTTTTAGGAACGGGGGTGCTTATTTTTGCGAAACATCCTGCTTTGAAATCGATAGCTTTAATTGCCATTATCGGGATATTCTCCGCAATGCTGATCACCTTTATTTTGCAACCTTTGGTGTTTCACTTTTTTGTTACCAATCGGGTTAAAAAAGGAAAAGCGCCTTATGAAATCAGACGGTTGTTGCATTCGGTTTTTTCCTTTACTTATTTTGGTTTGGGTGGATTTGTATTGGGAATTGTCAGTGGGATTCTGATGAAAATTATGCCTTTTTCCAAAAAATCAAAATTGAGGGTTTTTCATTTTATCTTATCAAAGTTTATGCATTCGGTTTTGGCTAGCCATTTTATGAATAAGCGAAAAACGGTAAGCAAGAACAATGAAACTTTTGATAAACCGGCAGTAATCATTGCCAATCATAGTTCCTTTTTGGATATTTTGGCAGTAGGATTGCTGAGTCCTAAAATTATATTTTTGGTTAGCGATTGGGTTTATAATTCTCCCATTTTTGGAAAAGGAGTTCGCTTGGCAGGTTTTTATCCGGTTTCCAGCGGAATGGATAATGGTATAGATCATTTGAGAACCAAAGTGGAGCAGGGATTTTCCATTATGGTTTTTCCTGAAGGAACTAGGTCAGAGGATAACGTGATAAAACGTTTCCACAAAGGGGCTTTTTATTTGTCTGAGCAATTGCATTTGGACATTATTCCACTTGTCATCCATGGCTATTCAGAGGTTTGTCCAAAAGGGGATTTTATCCTCAATGACGGAGTTACCACCGTGGCTATTTTGGATCGAATTTCTCCTGATAATCCTGATTTTGGAAATACTGTAGCTGAACGTACCAAAAAAATAAGCGCTTTCTTTAAGCAAGAATACAGAAAGATGCGTTTGGAATTGGAAGGCCCTGATTATTTTAAGGCGAAGTTGATGGACAGTTATGCATACAAAGAGCCACAGGTCATTCAAGCGATAAAATCAGATTTAGAACAACATTTGGATTTATATTACAATTTAAATAAATGGATTGACACTAAAGCTCGAATACTGCATTTTACGAATGATTTTGGACAATTGGATATACTGTTGGCTTTACAGGAATCTTTGAGAAAAATTGATTCCGTTATTGTTTTGGACGAAAACAGGACGGTTGCCCAATCGAATTATATCGTGAAGAAAAGAAAGATTCAGTATTTGAATCCAACGGAGTCGATTGTTTCGAAAAATTATAATGTTGTTCTTATTTCTGATGAAAATGCTGTTGTTAGTTTGGAAACAATTTGTAATTTGGCTACAACTGTTATTTTATTGAAATGCAATGGATTAAAAGAGGTGGTTTTGAGTTTTGGATTTGAAACAGACATTGAAATTGAAAACTTGATTGTCCTAAAAAAGAGCACAGAATGAAAATGAAAAAACACTATGACGTAGTTGTAATAGGAAGCGGTTTGGGTGGACTCGTTTCGGCTGTCATATTGGCCAAAGAAGGCTATAGTGTTTGCGTGTTGGAAAAAAACAATCAATATGGTGGAAATCTGCAGACTTTTGTGCGGGACAAAACCATTTTTGATACCGGCATTCATTACATCGGTGGATTGGCTGAAGGCGAGAATTTGCATCAATATTTCAAGTATATCGGAATTATGGATGGCTTGAATCTCAAAAAAATGGAAGAGAATGGGTATGACATGATTTCTTTCGAGAACCATGAGCAAGAATTTCCCCATGCACAAGGATATGATAATTTTAAAAAACAACTGACACATTTTTTTCCCGAGGAAAGAGAAGCCATTGCGAAATATTGCGAAGCAATAATAAACACTTGTGATGGATTTCCGCTTTATAATTTGAGGACGGAAGGGAAATATGACAGCGATGTTTTGGCGATTAATGCCAAAGAATTCATCGACGGACTGACTGAAAATAAGATTTTGCGGGCTGTTTTTGCGGGAAGTAATTTTTTATACGCAGGAATGGGGGAGAAATCGCCTTTTTATGTTCACGCATTGACGGTGAATACTTATATGCAAAGCGCTTGGCGATGCATTAACGGTGGAAGTCAAATAACAAAACAGTTAATAAAAGAACTGAAAAAACATGGAGGTGTAGCTTTTAAATACAAAGAAGTACTCGAGTTAAGCGTTGAAGATAACGCTGTCGCAAAAGCCAAAATGAAAGACGGCCTAAGTGTTTCAGCACAATATTTCATATCGAATATTGAGCCCAAAACCACTTTAAAAATGGCAGGGGAAGACCATTTCAGGAAAGCTTTTGTCAATAGGGTTTCGAGTTTGGAGGGAGGGATTTCGGCCTTTAGTCTGTATATTGTTTTTAAACCGAAGAAGTTTAAATATCTGAATCAAAATTATTATCATTTTAAGCATACTGATGATGTTTGGACCGCCCAAGATTATACCGAGGAAACTTGGCCAAAAGCGTTTTTGGCTTCAGCAAATGCCACTAAAAAGGAAGATGGCTGGGCCGAAGGGATGACATTTATAGCCTACATGAAATTTTCGGATGTGGAATCTTGGAAAGATACCTTCAACACAATTGCTGATGAAAATGAAAGAGGCGAGAGTTATGAAGATTTTAAAACTCGTAAAACAATTCGTTTTCTGGAAGAAATAGAGAAGAAGTTCCCCGGAATTAAGGAATGCATAAAATCGGTTCATACATCGACGCCATTGTCTTACAGGGATTATATAGGTGGGCATAATGGGAACATGTACGGTTATGAGAAAGATTCCAATAATCCGATGAAAACGTTTATTCCTTCCAAAACAAAGTTGGATAATCTTTATCTAACAGGACAAAGTATTAATATGCACGGTGTTTTAGGAGTAACGATTGGCGCGGTTGTAACCTGCTCTGAGATTGTGGGGAGAGAATATTTGGTCAACAAGATTAATCAATGTACGGTTGATGCCATTTAAGTTTAGAAAGCATTTTTTTGGAAGAATCCAAACACAAATGGTATGCAGATTAAGTAGATTTACGCAGATTAGATTTTTTAGAGAATGGTGATAAAAGAACAAAATGTCTTTCTTTAGCCCTGTTTGCTTCGCCAGTTCGCTTCGCTCGTGTGAAGTGGAAATCCTTTTGTGTCTCGTCTTTTGGGGACGCGACAAAAAAGATTGTAACGGAAAGCGGGACTATACATCTTAAAAGGAGAAATCTTTCTGCTCCTAA
>DATEOV010000071.1:0-3437 GCA_035273645.1 Flavobacterium sp.
CTTTTGAAGTTTCGATACAGTAATTTTTTAAAATAATAAAACACAAACCCTTTCCGTTTTGAGCTGAAAGGGTTTCTTTTTTTGTAATTTTAACAGAACAACTAATTAATAAACGCCTATTTTTGTAATTAATAACCCAAATTATTAAATCTATATGCTAAAGAAAAGTTTAAAAATCGCTGGAATTGTATTAGTTGTATTTACAGCTTCTTTATTTGCAATTCCTTATTTCTTTAAAGACCAAATAAAGGCCAAAATCACTGAGGCTATCAACGAAAAAGTAGATGCCAAAGTTTCTTTTGCAGATGCTGATTTGAGTTTGTTCAAAAATTTTCCAAAAGCTACGGTAACTCTGGACAAGTTATTGATTATCAACAAAGCTCCTTTTGAAGGAGATACATTGGTTTCATTGGGCGAATTAAACTTAAAAATGTCCATCAAAGAATTGTTCAAAGGCAAAGAAGAAGCCATGGAAATTGAAGGAATTACTTCAAAAAACGGTTTCATCAATATCATATTCAACAAAGATGGAATTGGGAATTTCGATATTGCTTTGAAAGACAACAAACCCGAAGAAGCCAATTCAAAAAGTGACCCAATGTCATTGAAAATACAGAAATATCAAATTGAGAATTTCAAGTTTCAATACTTTGACGAAGCTTCACAAATGCGAATGGTTATTGATAGTTTAAATCATGAAGGAACAGGAGATTTTAGTGGTTCAAAACTCGATTTAGACACCAAATCGACAGCTAAAGTTTCATTTGATATGGGCAAAATCAACTATATGAAAAATGTTGCTTTGTCACTGGACGCAGTTCTTGGAATTGATTTAGAAAAAAGCAAATACACTTTTAAAGAAAACAAAGCCTTAATCAATCAATTACCGTTGGAATTTGACGGTTTTATACAAATGGTTGAAGCTGGACAAGTGTATGATTTGAAATTCAAAACACCAACTTCCTCATTCAAGAACTTCTTAGGATTGATTCCAGCAGCATATTCTTCCAGTTTAGAAGGCGTAAAAACAACAGGAGACTTTACCGTTAATGGTTTTGCCAAAGGTACGCTTACAGATACGACCATTCCAAAATTCAATATTGCAATTGCTTCTAATAACGGATCTTTCCAATATCCTAACTTGCCAAAATCAGTTCAAAGTATAGTTATCGATACTAAAATTGTAAACGAAACAGGTATCATGAATGACACTTATGTTAATCTGGACAAACTTTCTTTTAGAATTGACCAAGATGTTTTTGATGCCAAAGCCAACATAAGAAACATTAGCACCAACGCATTAGTTGATGCTGCTTTGAAAGGAACAATCAACTTAGCTAATCTTTCTAAAGCGTATCCTATAAAACTTGAAAAACCGCTTACAGGAATTCTGAAAGCAAATGTTACTACTAAATTTGACATGGCTTCGGTAGAAAAAAGCCAGTACCAAAATATCAACAATGCAGGAACTATCGGTTTGACAGGATTTAACTACGATGACGGAAACGGCAAAAACATGACCATTAGCAATGCCTTGGTGCAATTCAATCCAAGTCAGGTGCATTTAAAACAATTTAATGCCAAAACTGGAAAAAGCGACCTTAGCGTAACAGGAGTTTTGGATAATTTTTATGGTTTCCTGTTTAGAAAGCAAGAGCTGAAAGGAAATTTCAACTTGTCTTCAAACCAGCTTGCTGTTAGTGATTTCATGACTACCAGTACAGCTCCAGCTTCAACAACTACCGCATCAACAACAGAAGCCAAAGAAACTAAAGCAACTAAGAAAGAGGAACCATTAAAAATTCCTGCTTTCTTAAATTGTACGCTTACTGCAAAAGCCAATACGGTTTTATATGACAATTTAACTCTGAAAGATGTTTCAGGAAAAATGATTATCAAAGACGAGAAAGTTACGTTGGAAAATGTAAAAACATCCATTTTTGGCGGAAATATAGGTGCTAATGGGTCAGTTTCTACAAAAGGAAAAACACCTATTTTTGATATGAATCTTAACTTAAACCAAGTTGACATTCAGCAAAGTTTCACCCAATTGGACATGCTAAAAAAAATAGCACCACTTGCTGGTGTTGTAAATGGAAAAATAAACACCACCATCAAATTAAACGGAAATTTGGATTCGACTGAAATGACTCCGGATTTGAAAACAATTTCGGGTGATTTGATCGGACAGCTGCTTTCTACCACCGTAAGCGCTAACAATTCGACATTATTAAAAGCACTGACTTCCAATTTGAAATTTGTTAATTTAGATAAAGTAAACCTAAACGACATCAAGGCCTATCTAACTTTTAAAGATGGAAAAGTAAACGTAAAACCATTTGATATAAAATACCAAGATATAAAAGCAACAATTGGCGGTACCCATGGTTTTGATCAAAGTATGGATTACAACATCAAGTTTAATGTTCCTGCCAAATACTTAGGCAAAGAAGCCAATGCCTTTATTGCGAAAATGTCTCCTGCCGATGCTGCCAAATTTGAAAATATTCCAGTTAGTGCATTAATGACGGGTAACTTTAGCAATCCGAAAATCTCAACGGATATGAAAACGGTAATGACCAACTTAACAATGCAATTGGCCAAACAGCAATCGGATAAACTGCTTAAAAAGGGAAGTTCAGCATTGGACAAATACCTAAATACTGAAGCAAAACCAGGCACTGATACAACCAAAACCGCCACCCAAAAAGAAGACATCAAACAGAAAGCCAGCAGTTTAATTAACGGATTATTCAAAAAGAAAAAACCTGCAGAACCAACAGAACCAGCAAAACCATAAATTATTTAAAACTAAAAGCCGTCTCACAACACAAATTGGAGACGGCTTTTTGATTTTTAAGCTTGTCTATTAGTCACCTTATGGGAAAATTTGGCCACAGATTGACACGGACTTTTAATTTAAAACTCTTATTGAAGTTCGATTTACTTTATGTTATTATCTTTCTTTTTAATTCTATAACACTCCATCAATTGGTTGCCAAAGTTCTATTTTATTCCCTTCGGAATCCATGATATGAATAAATTTACCATATTCGAACGTTTCCATTTCGTCAAGAATAGTTACTCCATTGGCTTTTAGATTTTCTATAAGTCCTTCAATATTTTGGACTCTGTAGTTGATCATAAATTCCTTTTGGGATGGCGAAAAATAATCGCTCCCGCTCATAAAGGGACTCCACTGGAGCTGATTTACTTCGTCAGGTTTGGCTATATTTCTGGATTCAAAAGTTGAACCCCACTCATTGACATCAAACCCTAAGTTTTTAGCATACCATTCTCTGGTTTTAACCGGATCGTCTGAAAAAAAGAAAATTCCGCCGATTCCTGTTACTTTTGGGGTTATATCCTCTGCTTTGTTTTTTGAATCTTCCATAATGTTTGAGTTTTATTTAGTTATTCTATTTTTATTTCTTAAA
>DATEOV010000072.1:0-4262 GCA_035273645.1 Flavobacterium sp.
ATAGGGGAGAGCAGTTTTTCTTTGTCAATGACCGTTTTATAAAAAGCCCTTATTTGCATCATGCTGTTATGGCCGCTTATGAAGGCATTTTGAAAGATGGTTCACAACCTAGTTATTACTTATATTTAACAGTGCCACCAAATACTATCGATATCAATATACATCCAACAAAAACCGAAATCAAGTTTGATAACGAAAGTGCAATGTATGCTATTCTAAGGGCCTCGATAAAACACAGTTTAGGTCAGTTTAATGTAGCACCTGTTTTGGATTTTGAGCGTGATGCTAATTTGGATACACCTTATCATTATAAAAATTTAGATGCGGAAGTCCCAACCATTCAGATAGATACGAATTTCAATCCTTTTGCTGAAGACAAACCCAATAAGCTTTTTTCAACGTACAAGAAAGCGGAACCAACAGCCAGTTGGGAGAGTTTGTATGTAGGGGTTAAACACGATACCGAAGTCATTTCTGGTGGAGATGAATTTGCTTCCAGTAACAATGAATATACTTTTGAGAATAACGAATTTACTTTTGAAAATGAAGAGGTAACTTCATCTTTATTCGATGATGAGGAAGTGGAACAAACGGTTCATAAAACGTATCAAATTCATAAAAAATATATTGTTTCGCCGATAAAATCAGGAATGGTAATTGTGGATCAAAGTAGAGCTCATCAGCGTGTTTTGTATGAACAATTTCTAGTGAATATGACAGTTCAGCATGCATCAAGTCAGCAATTGTTGTTTCCTATCAACTTGTTTTATTCAGCGACCGAAATGGAACTTATTGCCGAACTACAACAGTCATTAGTCAATACAGGCTTCGTTTTTGAGGAGTCTAATCCTGATCATATCGTGATTTCGGGTATTCCAGTTAATATTACTGAAAGCGAAGTTGCTGCTGTTTTAGATCAGTTATTGAGTGATTTGCATAACGGAATTCCAGAAAATAGTTTCAGCCAAAATGATACTATTGCCAAATCAATGGCCAAAAGTTTGGCTGTAAAAACAGGTGCGTATTTAACCGAAAAAGAACAAGAGAATTTAGTAAATGGACTTTTTGCCTGCAAGGACCCAAATGTTTCCCCATTTCAGAAACCCACTTTCATAACTATGCGTGTGGAAGATTTAGATAAAAAATTTGCATTATGATGAATATTACACCTACAGTAAAACAGTTATTAATTATAAATGTACTGTTTTATATTGGCTCGATGATTGTTGGAGAGCCTGCCTATAAATTGCTTTCGATGTATTTTTTCGAAAGTCCAGATTTTCATTTTTGGCAAATCTTCACACACATGTTTATGCATGCGCCATTACCAAATATCATGCATATTGCTTTCAATATGTTTGCTTTGTATTCTTTTGGTTCTGCGTTGGAACATTTTTGGGGAGGCAAAAAGTTTGTGTTCTTTTATATTTCCTGTGGTTTAGGAGCTGCTTTATTGCACACTGGTGTGAACTATTATTTTTTTGAAAATGGAATTAATCTCTTAGTTGAGAATGGTTACCAGAAAGTTGAAATATTAAAAATATTAAGTGAAGGGAAATTCGATACCAAATGGCAGGAATTATTAACTCCTTCCGATTTTCAGGCATTCATGGGTGCTTATTTAGGGAATGTTGTAGGAGCGTCAGGGGCTATTTATGGCTTATTGGTTGCTTTTGCTTTTATGTTTCCTAATGCTGAATTGGCTTTGATGTTTATTCCAATTCCAATCAAAGCAAAATATTTTGTTCCAGGATTATTGTTAATTGATTTATATTTGGGTGTTTCTGGAGGATCTTTATTTGGAGGATCGAGCGGAATTGCCCATTTTGCACACCTTGGAGGCGCATTGGTTGGTTATTTGATGATGTGGTATTGGAAGAAAAACCAATTTGACAACCACCGTTGGAATTAATACCTAATCTCCAAAGGGAAATTATGGTATTGAATAGAACTCATAATTGACAACTCATAACTCATAACTTGGAATATGAACATCATAGACGATTTGAAAATGCAATATAAATTAGGTGGTATCGCCTTAAAAATGATCTATTGGAATATAGGTTGCTTTTTGGTTTCCCTAGTTTTTTTCTATCAATTTAAGCTTGGGGTTTTTGATTTTCCCAATTGGATTGCTTTGTCATCAGAGCCAGCGGTTTTTGTGTTAAGATCATGGACTTTTTTGACATATGCTTTTTTTCATGATAGTTTTTTGCATTTATTTTTTAATATGATAGTGCTGAACTTTTCAAGTTATTTGTTTTTGACTTTTTTCTCTTCTAAACAGTATTTGGGACTGTATATTTTAAGCGCCATTTTTTCGGGATTGATTTTTACTTTGGGCTTTAATATAATGAATTACAGTGGAGCCATAATTGGTGCATCGGCGGCAATAATGGCTATTTTGGTAGCGGTTACAACTTATAGTCCTTTGATGAATGTACGATTGTTGCTCGTTGGGAATGTCAAATTATGGCATATTACTGCGGTGATTATAATTTTGGATTTAATGCAATTCCGATTAGAAAATTCTGGCGGACATATTTCTCATTTGGCTGGTGCTTTTTTTGGGTTTATATATATTAAATTGCTTCAAAACGGAACTGATTTGAGTAAGATCGTGAGTGTCGTTTTAGATTTCTTTACCAATTTATTTAAAAAGCCTTCGACACCTTTCAAAAAAGTACATAAAAATTATAGAAAACCAGTCGAAAAACCAGTTTCAAAAATAGTAGTAAAAGATAAAAAGCAACAGCAAATAGACGAGATTTTGGATAAAATTAGCCAGTCTGGTTATGAAAGTTTGAGCCAAGAAGAAAAAGAATTCTTGTTTCAAGCCGGAAAATAACCTATTTTTATCTAATTATTAAAGTGTAAAACGTTAACTTTTAGATTGCAAAGTTTAAAACACATTAAATATGAAGAACCTTTCATGGTTTAATAAAGGAATGTTTTTTTTGAATTTAGTACTGATTGTGCTAACATTCATCGCCTATTTACTCCCTTTTTTGGCACCAAAAATCTTTCCGCTTTTATCGGTTTTTACTTTATTCATGCCTTTGTTTTTTTTGGCGAATGGATTGTTCTTTTTGTATTGGGCGATTCAGTTTAAAAAACGCATGATTTTATCAGGCTTAGTTCTTCTAGTTGGAATTACTTTTTTTAATAAGTTTTATAAGTTCTCTGCTAAAGAATTCGAACAAAGCGATAAAGATTTTACGATTATGAGTTATAACGTAAGATTGTTCAATGTTTTTAAATGGTTGGATCGTGACGATATCCCAGATGTGATTTTAGAATTCATCAATACAGAGAATCCGGACATATTATGCATACAGGAGTTTTCTAATTCCGCTAATATTGATTTAAAAGTTTATCCCTATAAATTTGTTTTGATGGAGGGTAAACAAATTAAAACGGGTCAGGCGATATTTTCTAAATTTCCCATCATTGAACATGGGAATATTGTATTTCCAAATTCAAATAACAATGTTGTTTATGCAGATATTAAAAAGGGAAAAGATATAATACGAGTGTATAATATGCATTTACAGTCCATAAAAATTTCTCCAGATGTAAATGAAATTTCCGAAAATATTGATGTAATCGACCAACAAAAATCCAAGTTTCTTTTTATTCGTATCAGTAAAGCCTTTAAACAGCAGCAGGAACAGGCTGCTATTTTTAAGGAGCATGAAAAGGATTGCAAATACCCAATTATTATCTGTGGTGATATGAATAACAGTGCTTTTTCCTATGTGTATAGGAATATAAAAGGAAAGCTTAAAGACAGTTTTGAAGAAGCTGGAGTAGGTTTTGGTGCTACATATAAGTTTAAGTATTACCCGGCCCGAATAGATTATATTTTTGCCGACGAAACTATGGAGGTAAAAGAATTTGAGAGTTTTCCCGAATTTCAAAACTCAGATCATTATCCCATTATGGCAAAGTTATCAATGAAATAGGTTTAATTCTTTTTTAGAAAAAATAAAGCCCTTCCTAAAGATTTTTAATTTAGGAAGGGTTTAAAATTTTAAGATGTTTGAGCTTTATTAAGTATTGAGTTTTATTTGATAATGATTTGATTTTTTAAATAATCCATTGCAAATTTTCCTTCATTAAATAATAAATCAAGAACACTTAGATTGTTCAAATAACCGTATTTATCATCAAAAACCTGAGTGTAGTTCTCAAAAACAGAATTGTCTTTTTTTCCGTTTACCAAATGTCGAAAGTCGCTAATTTTGGGATTGTCTATTTCA
>DATEOV010000073.1:0-3516 GCA_035273645.1 Flavobacterium sp.
TGCATCGTCTTTATGGAATGATTCATGCATAAATCCTGTATCGGCGTGGGTTTTCTTCAAAGTGCTGATACAATACCTGATCTCATTTTCATCCACACTCGTAATCGCTCTCAAAATAATACTCATAGGCCAGATGGTGTCTACTCCTGTGTGTGGCCCACCTATTCCTTCGCCTGCTTTTCCTTTGTAGAAAAATGGATTATTGTCGGAAAGCACCACTTTTCTAGTATTCAAATACAATGGATCATCGGCTTTTACCGCTCCTAAATATGGTAATGATAATAGCGAAGGCACATTGGCATCATCCATAAAGTGAAAACTACCGAATCCGTTTACCTCAAATGCTATAATTTCACCAAATTTAGGGTGTGTAATGATTCCGTTTTCTTTCAGTCCTTTTTGAACTTCAGCTCTCAATTCGGTTGCTTTTTTTACAATTTCATCATCTTTCAAGACGGAAGTAGAGCACATTTCAATCATGTAACCCAATATTTCAATAGCAAACATATTGCTCGGGATCAAATACCCGAACACCGTGCTGTCGTCACTAGGGCGGAAAGTAGAAACAATCAATCCACAAGGTTTAACTGGATAGCCATACCCTGAAAGAGCCACACCATCGGTAGCCCATTCTGTATTTCTTTGAAAAGTATAAGGCCCTTTGTCTGTCCAGCGTTGTTGTTCTTTGAACGTTTGTAAAATCAAATGCATTGCCTTATTCCAATCTTGATCAAACATCGAAGTATCGCCAGTTTCTTTCCAGTAACCGTGTGCCAAACGAACTGGATAACACAAACTGTCTATCTCCCACTTGCGTTCATGGATTCCTGGCTTCATTGTTGTAAAGTCACTTTTCCACTCACTTTCTTTATTGAAATCTTTGAAAAAAGCATTTGCGTAAGGGTCTAACAAAATACATTTCGTCTGACGATTGATGACTCCTTTTACAAGTTCTTTCAATTTTTTATCTTCTTTCACGAATGGAACATAAGGCCAAATTTGAGCGCTAGAATCTCTCAACCACATTGCATCAATATCTCCCGTAATTACATACGTATCCGGTTTTCCATCGATGATTTCAAAATCAACTGTCGTGTCCAAAGTGTTTGGAAAACAGTTTTCGAACAACCAGGCCAATTCCGGATTGGCAATTTGTTTTTTGATTCTGACAATGGCTGCTTCAATTGCTTTGCTGCTAAATTTTCGTTGTGCCAATGGCGGACGCTGACTAACAAAATCAGAAGCAAAATTGAAAAACGAATTACTAGTTGAAGCAAAAGTTTCCGTATTTATGGCGAGCATTCCAGCTGATAAAATTCCAGTGTTTTTTAAAAATTTTCTTCTTGATTGCATAATTATTATTTTTTACAATTAAAGTGCATTTGTTCTTTTCTCCAAAACTTTATCGATTTTATTTCCCGATCTTTTGAAAATGTAAAATCGAATTCTTTAGTTGTTAATCTAGAAATATAGGTGTGCACTTTATTTTTTAGAATACGAATACGGATAACTTTCTTTAGTAGTACCGCGTTTTTTATTCGGAGTTTTAGTCATTTCAAAATTAAGTGTCGCTCCTTTTTGAAGTTCAAAATGGTTTATATAATTTTTGTCATAAACCTTTTTGTTCCATTTTAGTTCTTGAACATATTTGTTTTCATCCGAATTTTTATCGGCGTTGATTATGATCTGTTTTCCGTTTTCTAAATTAACGGTCACTTTCTTGAAATACGGAGTTCCCAAAACATATTCGTCCGAAGCAGGCGTCACAGGATAGAATCCAAGAGCCGAGAAAACGTACCAAGCCGAAGTTTGTCCATTATCTTCATCACCACAGTAACCGTCTGGAGTTGGTTTGTACAGTTTATTCATAACCTCACGTGTCCAGTATTGTGTTTTCCACGGTTCACCAGAATAATTATACAAGTAAATCATATGCTGAATAGGCTGATTTCCATGAGCATATTGCCCCATTCCCATAATTTGCATTTCACGAATTTCATGAATAACTCCGCCATAATAAGAGTCATCAAATACAGGAGGCAATGTAAACACCTCGTCTAATTTTGCCGTGAAAGCTTTTTCTCCACCCATCAAATCAATCAATCCCTGAATGTCGTGAAAAACGCTCCAGCTGTAATGCCAGCTGTTTCCTTCAGTAAAGGCATCTCCCCATTTAAAAGGGTTAAAGCCCTTTGTAAAAGTACCGTCTTTATTACGTCCTGACATTAGATTAAATTCAGGGTTGAAAACGTTTTTGTAATTCATCATTCGTTTTTCATACAAAGCAATTTCATCTGCCGGACGATTTAAGGCTTTCGCCAATTTCCAAATAGTATAATCGTCATAGGCATATTCTAATGTACGAGCTGCATTTTCCTTGACATTTACATCATAAGGTACATAACCAATCGTATTATAATACTCTACACCTCTTCGCCCTGTAGCACTTGGACCTTCATTGTTTGCTCCTTTTAACAAGGCTTCATACAAAGTATTGATGTCATAACCTCGCATCCCTTTCAAATAAGCCTCAGAAACCACAGATGCCGAATTATTTCCAATCATGCAATCCCTTAAACCAGGGCTTGACCATTCTGGCAAAAATCCGCCTTCTTTATAATCGTTTATCAACGCTTCCTGCATTTCCTTATTTACAGAAGGGTACACTAAATTTAGTAATGGGTATAAGGCGCGGAAAGTGTCCCAAAAACCAGTTCCACCATACATATAGCCATCCAAAACTTTTCCGTTGTAAGGGCTGTAATGAACTATTTTTCCAGCGGCATTTACTTCGTAGAGTTTTTGCGGAAAGCAGGTTGCTCGATACAAGCAAGAGTAAAAAGTTTTCAGTTGGTCTTCAGTACCACCTTCAACCGTAATTTTCGAAAGCGTTTTATTCCACTCAGCCTTAGATTCGGCTACCACTTTTTCAAATGGAGCATTATTTAATTCCGCTTTCATGTTTTGTTCTGCTTGTTCAAAACTTATAAATGAAGAAGCCACACGAACATTAACTTTCTCCCCTTTAGCGGTTTTAAAACCTACAACAGCTCCGGAATGATCCGATTGCATTTCGAGTTTGTCTTTCTTCAGGCCTTTTTTATTCCATGTATAATTAAATTCAAAAGCTTTGTCAAAAACTATAACAAAATAATTTTTAAAATTATCAGGCACACCTTCATCATTTTTGGTTGTGTAACCAATTATTTTATTTTCTGAAGGAATGATTTTAATGTATGATCCATCATCAAGAGCATCAATTACAACTGAAGATTCATCGTTCTTTGGAAAAGTAATCTGAAAATGTGCCGCTCTTTCTGTTGCTGTAATTTCTGTTGTAACATCAAAATCAGCAAGGTAAACGCTGTAATAATACGGTTTTGAAACTTCGGTTTTATGGCTGAACCAACTCGCTCTATCCTCTTCCTCATAAGCAATTTTACCCGTGACAGGCATTATCGAAAACTGTCCGTAATCATTAATCCATGGAGAAGGTTGATGTGTTTGCTTAAAACC
>DATEOV010000074.1:0-3221 GCA_035273645.1 Flavobacterium sp.
GTATTTCACACAATTCCAGAAAGTAGAATATCGCTAACTGCAACTCATTCCCAAAATACGAATACCAAAGTAATCAATATGACACTTCCTACGCTACAATTTAGCTTAGATCGTATTTATCCATTTGCAATAAATGACGGAGCAAAAAAGGGAATCTTCAAAAACATAAACTTACAATATAATTTAAACGGAAAAAACAGCTTTGTAACAACAGATTCGTTGTTTTTCAAACCTGAAATGTTCCGAGATTCAGAACTTGGATTCCAACATACTATTCCATTAAGTACCAACTTCAAAATTTTCAAATATTTCAGTGTTTCTTCTTCTTTAAATTATGAAGAAGTTTGGTATTTCAATACAATCGACAAACAATATGATGACCAGCTAAGTACTGTTGTTACAACTGATGTAAAAGGATTTGATTCATTTAGAACATATTCTTCTTCTACCAGCGTTGGAACAACTATTTACGGTACATTTAATTTTGGAGAAGACAAAAAGATAAAATCCATTCGTCATGTAATGCGTCCAGCAATTTCGCATAGCTATACCCCTAGTTTTGAGAAATATTATGATACTTATGCGACAGATGGTAGTGGTACAATGCAAAAAGATTATACGAGGTTTGAAGGAGGTATGTATGGTACTCCTGGTATGAATAGTTCCAATTTTGTCGGTTTCAATCTTAGCAATACATTTGAAGCAAAAGTAGCAGATAAGGATAGTACCAAAACTGAAGCTAAAAAAATAATGCTCCTTAATAATTTAAATTTATCAACGAGTTATAATTTTGATGCCACAGAACTTGCCTGGGCACCAGTTAGAGTAAGCGGTGGAACTCAATTTTTTGACAATAAATTAAGTGCCAATTTTGGCGCAACTTTAGATCCATACGCAATTGACAACTCCGGAAACAGAATAGATGTTTTCAATATCAATAACGGTGGAAGTCTTTTTAGAATGACAAGTGCCAATTTGACAATGAATTATTCAATATCAAGTTCAAAAGAAAACAAAGAAAAAGACAAAAACGATCAAGGCACAAGAAACGGTGGACGTGAAGATGATTTATTTGGATCAAATATTGATGCCAATAATATTAGAAAAAGCCAGTTTGACGATGACCAAGAAGATGAAGATGTTGTTTCTGAATTCTTTAGATCAAAACTACCATGGGATATGACATTTGCCTATTCTTTAACGTATGGCAACAATAACAGAGAGAAAAAAATAACTGGAAACTCTATTATGATTTCTGCAAATGCAGATTTAACTCCAAAATGGAAAGCAGGAATCTCTACAGGGTATGATTTTGTTCAAAAGGGAGTTACCTTTACGCAACTTCGTTTTGAGAGAGATTTAATGAGCTGGAGAATGGCTTTCAACTGGACACCATTTGGAGACAATGCTAGTTGGAATTTTTTCATTGGAATCAAATCTGGGGTTCTCAGTGACATTAAATGGGAAAAACGAAAACTTACCAATCAATAGATTAACTCTAAATATATAGGTTATGAAAACAATAATTTACACCGAAAATGCCCCTGCACCAATTGGACCTTATAATCAAGCTGTATTAAAAGGTGATACTTTATATACTTCTGGTCAAATTGCACTGAATCCAGCAACAATGGAATTGGTTGTAGACAATATTGAATCGGAAACCAAACAGGTGATGGAAAATATGAAAGCCGTTCTCGAAGCAGCTGGAATGACTTTTGAAAATGTGGTAAAAACTACCATTTTCATCATGAATATGAATGATTTTGGAAGTATCAATACTGTTTACGGGTCTTATTTTAATGAAAAAACCGCTCCAGCTCGTGAAACGGTTCAAGTGGCTTGTTTGCCAAAAAATGTAAACGTAGAAATATCTATGATTGCTGTGCTATAGCATTAATCAATAATTGCGCTGTTGCTTCATTAGTGGCTAACGGTATGTTATGTACATCACAAACACGTATAAGCATATTAACATCGGCCTCATGGGGATGACTTGAAAGAGGGTCTTTAAAGAATAAAACCATTTGCGTTTTACCTTCTGCAACTCTTCCTGCAATCTGAGCATCACCTCCTAATGGACCAGAAAGCATTCTTCTAGTTTTAAAACCAGCAGCTTCAGCTCTTCCTCCTGTTGTTCCTGTTGCAATAAACTGAATATTTTCTTGCTGTAACACCTCGCGGTTTTTAATTAGAAATTTAACAATATCTTCTTTTTTACCGTCATGGGCAATAATTGCTATTTCCATTTTATTAATTATTTGCTACGTGATAAGCAATTAAACCATCAATTGGTCTTCTTAACACATTACCTAATTGTAATTCGTATTTTTCAAAAATTTCTGCTAATTCATCTTTTAAATAAAAAGCAATAGAACCTACGAAATGCACAGGTACTTCTTTACAATTTTCGAATTGTTTGATATAATTTTTAATAAAAGATTTCATTTCCTTAAAAATTATTTTTCTGCAAAATTCATGGTCTTTATTTTGAATTAAGAATTTCGCGAAAGTGGCAAGATAAGCATTTGGATTTGGTTCTTTGTATAGCTTATTTTTAACAAAATCAGGAGTAACATCATACTCTTTTTCAAAAACATCAGCCAACTCTTTTGGCATTTTATTAAAATAGTATTTTCTGATTAACTGTTTTCCAAAAACATTACCACTGCAATCATCCATAACAATATAACCCAATGATTGTACTCTTTGTTCTAAAACTTTACCGTCAAAATAACTACAGTTTGAACCGGTACCCAATATGCTCACAATTGCTTTTTCACCTTTTGGGGTAGTCGCAAAAACTGCCGCGTAAGTATCCTCCTCTACAACTACAATTGCATTTGGGAAATAAGTTTTAAAAATTTGAGAAAGCATGGTTTTCATTCTTTCTGTACCACAACCAGCACCGTAGAAAAACAAATGTGTGGCTGTTTTTTTATTTTGTAATATATCAAAACGGTCATTCAAGCGATCAACGATCTCATCACCGTTTAAAATCTCGGGATTTAAACCTAATGTTTGTGTGGTAAACATAACTTTCCCATCATCATCTATTGCAATCCAATCTGCTTTAGTAGAACCACTATCAACTATTAATTTCATATAATTTGGTTTATTGGTTATGAATTTTGTTCCCCATTTTAAACACCTCCTGTGAGAAAAACATTTAATAGAACAAAAAAATAAAATCCCATTAATTTTACATAATGGGATTTTGT
>DATEOV010000075.1:0-3325 GCA_035273645.1 Flavobacterium sp.
ACTACAAATATTAATAAAATAGCCACAAATAAAAAAAACATTCCTAATGTAATATCAAGTATTGACAGCAAAATTCAATTAGTTTATAATTCATTACAAGTCAATCAATTTCAATTACCAAAAGAAGAATGTTTTGCCGAAGCATTGAAAGGGTTTTATGAATTAAAAGAAAAAGGATTAATCAAAAGAGATATATTGACCTTGGTTGATTTTAGTTTATCATCAAATGCAAAGCGTCTTTGGATTATTAATTTATCAACCAATGAAGTACTATTTCAATCTTTAGTCGCTCATGGGAGAAACACAGGTGAGGAATTTGCAAATAATTTTTCAAACACACCTGAATCTTTCAAAAGTAGTTTGGGCTTTTATGCAACAGGAGAAGTTTATAAAGGAAAACACGGCGTCTCACTAAAACTTGATGGTCTAGAAAAAGGCTTAAATGATTATGCACGCAAAAGAGCTGTTGTAATTCATGGTGCCGATTATGTTTCGGAATCCTTTATAAAATACCATAAAAGATTAGGAAGAAGCCAAGGATGCCCTGCAGTTCCACTTAAATTTGCTTCAGAAATTATTACAATGATAAAAGGACAATCTTGTTTGTACATTTATCATCCTTCCATAAACAATTTGAAACAATTCAAACTAGTTTCGTAATTGAGTATATAAATCTGCATCTAGATTATAGATGTCATCTCTAAAAATCAATTCATCATTCTCACTCCATGCCGTCCAGTACCATTGGTAAATAGCATAGCGCTTTGTTATACCAATAAAAAGAGTTTTTTGGGTCGCAATGATAGAGTCCA
Organism: Flavobacterium sp.; assembly: GCA_035273645.1. GTDB lineage: Bacteria > Bacteroidota > Bacteroidia > Flavobacteriales > Flavobacteriaceae > Flavobacterium. The sequence goes on from DATEOV010000075.1 coordinate 813, forward strand.
TCTTTTCCCTTGAATATTTCTTTGGGTTATCCAATAAAAGTTCAACCAATTCTAAAGGCTCTTCAATACGCACACAACCAGAACTTAATGAACGGTAATTTCGCTCAAACAAATCACGATGATTAGTGTCATGTAAATACACACTGTACCTGTTGGGGAAATTAATTTTGACAACTCCCAGAGCATTATAATAACCGGGTTTTTGGATATAACGATATCCTCTTGGTCGATTTTCATCCCATTTTTTTGGATCAACTTCATTGGTATCAGAGTCGTAGATTCCAATTCCTTTATTTTTCAAGTAGTTTCTGTCTTTGATTAATTCAGGAATCATATCCTCTTTCAAAATAGTTGGCGGCACTGTCCAGGTAGGATTAAAAACAACCGTTTGCAACACTGAAGTTAGCACAGGTGTTCTTCTTTTATTTTTTCCCACGACAATACGCTTGCTCATAGTCGTGTTTTGGCTTTCAACAACATTTAGGCTGTAGTTAGGAATATTAATCAGTACATAATTTTGAGCAAACGATTTGGAAAACCATCTCCAGCGTTCCAGATTAACTATTATTTGATGTTCTCTTTCTTCCTTAGTAAAATTGAGCGCTTTTATCGTGCTTTTACCAATTACACCATCCGAAATCAAACCATGTCTCGTTTGGAATTTTTTTACTGCCTCAAATGTCTTATCGTCATAAAAAGAGGTCAGACTGTCTTCGCTAACCAAATCTTTCCAATAAAGTAATTTCTTTTTGATATTGATTATTGTACGATTAGTACGACTGTGTCTTATTACGGCCGCGGTGTCTATGGGCTTTGTATTATCTTCCGGAAATTCGTTAATGAGTTTCAAAGCCTTTATCAACTTCATATAAGTCAACGCTTTTGGCTGAAATTTTTCTGTTATACAAATAAGCGAATCTTTTTCCAAAGCATTATTCAGAATAGAGTTGGTGTCCAGTTCTTCAATATGCAAATCCCAATTGTTATATAATTTTCTCGGATTAAGTTTTCCACAATGGAGATGTGTCAGGTACTTTTCAAAATTATAAGTAAGCAATAAATCGTAATTCACCTGTTCGTCTTCGTCTAAATCATTGAAACTTTTTTCGAGGCTTTCTAATTTAGAAATATTATAATCTGATGGATTCAACCCTTCGACTTCACATCTCTTTATGGTTTCAAGAATGATCATTCTATTTTTTTCAGATTGCCATACAGTTTGATTGTCCCTGGATCTATAAAAATCCATGAGTGATTTGCTTTTAAAAGGAGTAATCAATAGAGTATCTATTTCAATAACTTCTCCTTCTTTGTCTGTAGGGTCGGATATTTTAAAAGAGTCCAAATTTAGAATTGGCTCTTTTTTGCAACTTATTAAAACTGCAAAGACAATAAACAAATAAAACTTATTCATTACTTATGTTTTTTGACATTAAATAATGCTTACCAACATTTTTGATTTCAAAAGCTGCTCCAACTTTGACGTAATCTAATTTTTCATAAAAGCCAACTGCAGCTGTTCTGGCATTAAACCAAATTAAATCAGATTGCAGTTTTTTACAATATGCTTCACAATGATTAACCAGTAATTCTCCGATTCCTTTTTTTTGATGTGATTCCAAAACGGCCATTCCTCGAATTTGATATTGGTTGTTGGCTGCAAAGATGTCATTATTATTTTTAAAAACAGATATAATTCCTACTAAACCATTATTTAGAAAATACCCAAAATGATGAGTTGAAGGTAAATCATCACCTTCAAATTGACAAGATTCGATTGGTTTTCCTTTTCTAAGAACAGCATGTCTTACAGAATAGGTCTCTAAATCAGTAATTTTTTCGATGTTTTGCATGGTCATTTAAAAAAAATAAAAGTATAACATTTTAATTTTAAAACGGTTGTAAACTGGAATGAGGAATGTCGATTTATTTTTCAAAAAAAAATTTGCAAATAACTGTTTTTATTATTTATCTTTGCACCTCAGTAATGCGAAAGTAGCTCAGTTGGTAGAGCTCCAGCCTTCCAAGCTGGTTGTCGCGAGTTCGAGCCTCGTCTTTCGCTCCAAAAACCTCAAATGAAAATTTGGGGTTTTTTTTATTCTAAAATTTCACATTACCAAACTTTCCAGCATACATTCGACTGCATAAATCAAGAGCCCTACCAAACCACCCACAAGAGTCCCATTAATCCTTATATACTGAAGATCGCTTCCTATTTCCAGTTCCAACTTTTTGGAAACCTCATCAGTATCCCAACTTTTCACGGTGGAAGATATCAAATCGCCAATCATTTTTTTATTATTGACAAGCACTGACAACACATCATTCTTGATAAAATTATTAATCTTATCCATCATCAACTGATCATTTTGTATTCCTTTTCCAAAACTCTGAATCATATTGGCGATGCCTTTTTTTATAGTTGATTTCTCCTTTTGAGCCAAATCATTGGTGATAGCAGCTTTGATTTCCAGCCAAATACCGCTAATATAATCTTGCACTTCTTTTTTATT
>DATEOV010000076.1:0-2844 GCA_035273645.1 Flavobacterium sp.
TTCTTTATTTCTTCAATAGACGAAGAAGGGGTATTACAATCTTCACATAGGCTCGTAGCATCTTTGTCTTTTTCCAAGCAAACAACAATTGTTGGACCTGCCAGAAATAAAACGAAAAACAATAATACGATACTTGCAAAAACTTTCATGTCGGCAAAAGTAAAGGATAGAAATTGAATTAAAAAATGAGTTCCATAAAATTAATTTATTTTTAACATGAAAAAAAAGCCTAAGAAATACAAAGTATTAATTAGGCAATCATTGAAATTTGCTTGGGTTATAAACTCTCTTCTAACCACGCATTCATCATCCAAATGGTTTTTTCTTGTTCTACGATAAAATCACTCATCATGGAATTGGTCCCTTCATCATTTATTTCTGATGCTTTGTTTAGAATTTCTCTTTCTATTTTTAACAATTGAGAAAGAGAACTTACTATTAATTTAATACCAGCCACATCATTTGAAATATTCTTTCCAACAGGTAATTGATTGAATTTAATGTAATCTTCAAAAGTATGTAATGGCCTTCCACCCAATGTTAAAACTCTTTCGGCAATTAAATCAATTTTTAACTGGGAATCATTATACAATTCTTCAAATTTAAGATGTAAATCGAAGAAACGTCTTCCTCTAATATTCCAATGTAAACCTCTTAAACTTTGATAGTAAATTTGATAATTCGACAAAAGTACGTTCAATTCAACTATTATAACCTCTGATTCTTCTACTGGTAATCCAATTGTATTTAGTTTCATGCTTTCTATTTTATTTATTTGTGTTCCACCTTTTGTTTGGAACTATTTATTTAATATGATATAACCTTAAAGCTACAACAATACACCGCATCTTTTATATTTTTTATCAAAATTATCTATTAAACTCAAAAAACAACTATAAATTAAATTGATTGTTTTTATATTTGCATAAAAAGATACTATCCAATGACTATCACACAACTCAAATATGTATTGGCTGTAGCCGAACACAAAAATTTCACTCTGGCCGCCGAAAAATGTTTTGTAACGCAACCCACGTTGAGTATGCAAATTCAAAAAATAGAAGAAGAACTTAATATTCAGATTTTTGATCGTACCAAAAAACCAATCCAGCTAACTGATATTGGTCAAAAGATTGTTAACCAAGCCAAAAATATAGTTAATGAAGCCGATCGCATACAAGATATCGTAGAGCAACAAAAAGGTTTTATTGGTGGCGAATTCAGACTCGGTATCATCCCTACAATTATGCCCACCTTACTTCCAATGTTTTTAAACAATTTCATTAAGAAATACCCAAAAGTAAAACTGATCATTGAGGAGTTGAATACCGATGAAATAATTATAAAACTAAAAAACGGTAATCTTGATGCTGCAATTGCTGCGACACCATTAGAAGACGAAAAAATCAAAGAAATTGTTCTATACTTTGAGCCTTTTGTCGCTTATATTCCAGAAAACAACGTCATTTTCCAAAAAGAGGAAATTGAAATAGATGACCTTAACATCAATGAAATACTGTTACTACAAGACGGCCATTGTTTTAGGGATGGTATTCTGAATTTATGCAAAAACAGAAATGAAACCGGACTAAAATCTTTTCAAATTGAAAGTGGAAGTTTTGAAACATTAATTAAACTGGCAGATGAAGGATTGGGAACCACTTTACTTCCTTATTTGCACACCTTAGATTTAAAGGAATCGGACAAAATAAAACTTAGACATTTTAAAGAACCTAAACCAGCTCGAGAAGTGAGCTTAATTTATCCGAAAAGCGAATTAAAGATTCAAATCATAGATGCTTTAAGAAGTACCATTTCAGGAGTTGTAAAAGGTGCAATTGTCTTTCAAAACGTGCAAATCGTTAGTCCGCTTCTGAAAAAATAATTCATATAAAAAAAAGGAACCAAATTGGTTCCTTTTCTATTCCTACGATTACCCTATATGTGAATCAAACATTTTCTCAATTCTGGTTTTTCGTCAGTAAAGAACAATAACCAATTTTTTAAATGTTCAATTTCATAAGGTAATAAACTCCTTAATGCTTTTTTCAACTCTTTTTCAAAAAGCACTGGATCAAAACTTACTCTCTCGAGCACCATTTTTGTATAATCATAAATCATTCTAGACATAACAAAAAGGGTTTAAATATTTCGTTAGTAAACAGGCACAAAAGTATTCAAATAATTTAATCTCGCAAAAAAAATAATCCATCAAAAACAGATACCATCGACAAATTACATATTATATACATAATTCGAAGCTAAATAACTACAATACGTGAGTTTGTCCCTAGCCACAAAACTTGTAAAAAACATAAGAGGAACCAATTACTTGGTTCCTCTTATTTATGAATTTACAATTATTAAACACTGTTTCAATTCTGGTTTTTCAATTGTGAAGCTAAACAACCACTCCCTTAATTCATCCAATTCGAAAGGCAAAAGTGTTCTTATTGCTTTTTCTAATTCTTTACAAAAAAGTACAGGATCAAAACTCACTCTTTCTAGCACAGATTTTGTGTAATCAAACATTACTTTAGACATAATAAATTAAGATTTTTTTGGGGTTAGATCTTGATTTTAACGTGATGTAAATGTACATTTTTTTCGCATACAATTCTTTTTTTTAACATAGAAATATAAAAATTATATCGTTTTCGTAACATAGCTTTATAAATCTACGTCCAAACGAAAATTTATTTTCTGGCTCTAAACATTTCTCTTTTACCAGGAGGTCCTGCTAATTTTTCAACAGTAAACCCCACTTCAATCATACTTCTCTTGACAACACCTCTAGCCGCATAAGTCACTAGTACTGAGTTTAGTTTAAGTGCTTTGTACATT
>DATEOV010000077.1:0-2557 GCA_035273645.1 Flavobacterium sp.
TTAGGAAAATCTCGATATACTTTTCTTAATTCATCAGAAACAGGATCATTCAAAAAAAAGAAATACCTAAGAACGGCATCTAAATAGTAACCTTCTAAATCAGTTTTGAATCTATTTGATAATGAAATTGGTGAATGCGTATCTATCAAATCATAATCAAGTGATGGAGAATAAAAGAGTGTTTCAATAGGCTTATTATCAAGTATTTCAATATTATTGATATCACTAGAATTTCTAAAATCAGATTTCAACTCATTGTAAATCTTAATCTTTCCATTGTCTTCAAAAACAAATAGTGAATTATTATGATTAGGATCACTCGAATTATTAATGGCTCTTAGTATAGATGTTTTTCCTGCCCCATTTTTACCAACAATACATGATACTAAACTTAATTCTCCCCAAAAACCGTCAATAAAGGAAGAATTTTTAATTGGATGTTTTAATACAACTGCATTGTTGAGTTCTTCAAAATTATATAAATTTGCTCCCCCAAAATTTAGTGTTTGCCCCTCGTGATTTTTTCCAAAAATATGAGGAAGTGAATCACTTGGTATATATACGGCTGCTAATCTCATTATCTATTCTTTATTTTATAAACAACATCTTTAACTTTGCTATTTTAAGAGTTTATCGATTTATTGGTTGTTGTTAGTTTTCGTGACCTTGTTCCAATATCAAAGTGACTTTTAGAAACAAACTTAGAACTCAAATTACAATTATTCTTCATTCAAAAAATCTTTTAACTCAATTTCTAATTTCTTTACATCTGTTTTAAAAACAAGTTTGGATTTTGTATGGTCTTCTTCTGGAAATAAATCATACACATGCTTTGGAGGAAGGTAAACTTTTTCTTTTGAAACCTCATTAGCAGTATATGTTGTTGCTAAAAAGTGCTCATTTTTTTTAACCTTCCTGTTGTGTTGTATTAACTCAATACTTTTATCAAAATAGACACCCTTATATTCATTCCATGCATGACCTACACTTTCAATATCGCTTTCATCTTCAAAATAGGTAACAAGATACCCCTCAACAATATTAATGTCAGTAATATTTTTTGCAATTGTATGACTATTGCCTAGACAATCACCCGGTATAACTGTCAGTTTATCAATTTCTTTTAGATGAGTTTCAGGAATTTTGGTTATATTGATTTTAGTGTATTCAACGCCTTTAAATTTTAATTTTTCCATATTTTTTTTAACAATAATAAAGAACTTACAGTGTTAAGTAAAGTCTAAAATAAAATCAATTATTTATTTAGGCTCAACACCATTTCTCCTCATCCAATCCAAAGCTTTCAGCATATTTTCTTCTCTAAACTTCTCTTTTTCTTTAGACCACTGATAAAATTTGGTGATTATTAGTTTATCAGTAATTAATTCATTTTGCTCAATTGCTTCTTTCCAACAAGCATAAAGTGTTGCTACTGCTTCAATCTGATTGGAAGTGAACTTTTTGAACTTGGTAATTAGATAGTTTATTTGTTCAATTTCTGCTTCAAAATACTTTTGAAAATCTTCTTTATGATTACCACAATTTTCTAATGGTCTGTATTTCAGTAAAGCTCCATTCTGATATTCAAACCATTTCTTTACAACAAATTGCTTGTCAATTGAACGAGCCAATTGATTATCATAAGGCCCCATAGCTTGTTTTAAGAAATTCATGGGTAAGTTCATACTTCCGATTTCTTGACATAAATAGAGCATTTTTTGTAGCTTTAAATGCCCCAATGTATTGGTTTCTTTTAATTGATAAACAATTTCGGCTGCAAGTAAAGTTCTTTTATATATTTCAGAATTTGTAGGTTTTAGTTTTATAACTTTTGATTGTACTTCTTCTTTTGGCTCCGCCACCATGCTCAATACGGCTGTATTCTCCTCATAACCCTTTACAACTTTAATCCCTTTTTTTACTTTTCCACTTGCTGCTTTCAAGCCCTCAATCTCTTTCAACAACTGCCTCGCATCACCATCACTTTCTAACTGCTCTGTCAACTCTCCTTTAAACGCTTTGTGCAACAAGGCTTGTGGCAAAGTATCAATTTTTTGTTTAAATGATTGGTACTTTTGCTCGATAACATCTGCTTTAGCAAATAAACTTTTGACCCGCTTTACAATTTCTTCCTGTTCTTTTAAAGGAACTAATGGAATTGTTATAGTTTTTAATTGTGTTGTATTTATTCTTGGTCTAGTTGCTCCATGAATATGTGAAGTTAATTGAGCATATGTTATATTAGAAACAAGGATATATAATAAGAAGTTTTTATTTATGATTGATTCATCCGGCCTAATGCAAAAACAATCTGCTTTAGCAATCGCTTTGGTTTTTAATATAGGAAGTAAGCAAGCTCTAATATTTTCTGAAATAAATGATGAAAAAATAATATCACCTTCACCTACAGTATGTCGAATAAGTTTTTGATGTTTTTCATCAGAAACATATGTTTCCTTGTTTTCTATGAAATCTAAATGTTCGATATTTTCTAAGCGAATAACTCTCACACCTTGGTCTGTATAATCTTCCGTTTTTAAATTGGAACCAAAAGGGC
>DATEOV010000078.1:0-5329 GCA_035273645.1 Flavobacterium sp.
TTCAGGGTGAAATTGAGTTCCATAGAAATTATCATTTTCCAATGCTGAGGAATATTCTAGTTCATAATCTGTTGTGGCAATGGTTTCCTTGCAGATAGGCGCATAAAAGCTGTGAACTAAATACATATATTCGTTCTCGGCAATTCCTTTGAAAAGATCAGATTTTAGATTGTAAATATTGTTCCAGCCCATTTGAGGTACTTTTACTTTTGAAGAAAATTTAATAACATCTACATCAAAAATTCCCAATCCTTCGGTATCTCCTTCCTCAGAAGAATTACACATCAACTGCATTCCCAAACAAATTCCGAAAACTGGTTGTTTTAGTGTTGGGATTAAAGTGTCTAGACGGCTTTGTTTTAGCATTTTCATTGCGTAGCTCGCCTCTCCCACTCCAGGAAAAATTACTTTATCTGCTGCTTTTATTTCTTCTGGATCGTTACTCAAAACCGCTTTGAATCCCAACCTTTCGATGGCAAACATAATGCTTTGAATGTTTCCTGCTCCGTAATTTATGATTACTATTTTCATTAAAAAAGCTTTATGCTTTAAGTTATACGCTTTAGGCTTAATGCCTATTGCCTACTGCTTATAGCGTTTTTACAACATCCCTTTTGTTGATGGCAAAATCATTTTCTCAGTGTCACGTTTTACAGCTACTTTTATAGCTTTTGCAAAAGCTTTAAAGATGGCTTCAATTTTGTGATGTTCGTTGGTTCCTTCCGCTTTGATATTGATGTTGGCTTTGGCTCCGTCTGAGAATGATTTGAAGAAATGATAAAACATCTCTGTTGGCATCTTGCCTACCATTTCGCGTTTGAATTCAGTTTCCCAAACCAACCAGTTTCTTCCACCAAAATCAATGGCTACCTGTGATAAACAGTCGTCCATTGGCAAACAAAAACCGTAACGCTCAATTCCTAACTTATTACCCAATGCTTTGGCAAAAACTTCCCCAAGTGCTATGGCCGTGTCTTCAATAGTGTGGTGTTCATCAACTTCAAGGTCGCCTTTTACCAAAATTTCTAAGTCCATTTGACCGTGACGTGCAATTTGGTCGAGCATATGGTCGAAAAATGCAATTCCCGTTTCGATTTTGCTTTTTCCTGTTCCGTCCAAGTTCAGGTTGATGTAAATATCGGTTTCATTGGTTTTTCTTGTGATCGATGCCGAACGCGCTTCAAGCTTTAAAAACTCATAGATGGCTTTCCAATCGGTAGATTGCAAGACAATTATCTCGTCTAGTTCTTCTTTTTTACTTGAGATTTCTGCTACTCCTAAATCATCTTCTGATTTCATGAAAATAGCTTTGGCTCCTAAGTTCTTGGCTAATTCTACATCGGTAATTCGATCACCTAAAACAAATGAATTGGCTAAATCATAGTCAGGATTGTCAATGTACTTGGTTAACATTCCAGTTCTTGGCTTGCGGGTTGGTGCATTGTCTTCCGGGAAAGAACGGTCCACAAAAATATCATCAAAAAGAACGCCTTCATTTTCAAAAGCTCTCAAAATAAAGTTTTGTGTTGGCCAAAAGGTGTCTTCAGGAAAACTGTCGGTTCCCAATCCATCCTGATTAGTAACCATAACCAATTCATAATCCATTTCTTTGGCGATTTTTGCCAAATACTGAAATGCTTTTGGATAAAATTCCAATTTTTCTAAACTATCTAACTGATATCCTTCCGGTTCTAAAACGATTGTTCCGTCGCGATCTATAAAAAGTACTTTCTTCATTTTTTTAAGCTATTAATGCCTCAATTAATTTTTTATTTTCTTCTTCTGTTCCAATAGTCAAACGCAAACAATTATCACATAATGGCTGAGTTGTTCTATTACGGATTACGATTCCTTTAGCGATCAAATCATCGTATCTTTTATTAGCATCATCTACTTTAATTAAGATAAAATTAGCCTCAGTTGGATAGATTTTTTCAACATATTTTATATCAAGTAAAACTTTAAGTAAATCTTCTCTATGTCTTACAATTGCTTTAATTTCAGATTTTATTGCATTGGTGTTATCCAATCTTTCTAAAGCTCTTCTTTGAGTTAACTCGTTTACATTATAGGGTGGTTTAATTTTGTTTAAAACCGAGATTATTTCTGCGGAAGCATAACAAATTCCCAATCGGATTCCAGCCAAACCATACGCTTTTGAAAGTGTCTGTGTGATAATCAAATTTGGATATTGATCAATTTTTTGTAACCAACTTTCTTTTTCGGAGAAATCAATATACGCTTCATCAATCACGATCAAACCATTAAAATGCTCCAATAAAGTCATTACGCTTTCTTCCGAAAAAGAATTTCCTGTTGGGTTATTCGGCGAACACAAAAAGATCATTTTCGTGTTATCATCAATTGCCTTAAATATTTTTTCAATTTGAGGCTGAAAATCGGTTGAAAGCAATACTTCTCTATTTTCTACCGCATTGATATTAGCCAAAACGCCGTACATTCCGTATGTGGGAGGTAAAGTAATCACATTATCGATTTTTGGCTCACAAAAAGCCCTAAAAATCAAATCCAATACCTCATCACTACCATTTCCTAATAGCATTTGGTTTGGATTCACGTTGTTTTGTTTCGCTAATATACTTTTAACGGAAGCTTGTTGCGGGTCAGGATAACGATTTACCCCATTGTTGAACGGATTTTCATTGGCATCCAAAAAAACCATATCAACAGTGTCAAAATCTTCAAATTCATCTCTTGCAGATGAATAAGGCTTTAAAACCTTGACATTGTCACGAACTAAACTATCTAAATTAAAACTATTTGTCATTTTTTTTATTTTTTTTACGAGAAAGAAGAAAGCTGCCAGATTAAAGACTCGATCTTCAATTGCTCAATTTTATTCTTCTTATAGTCTCGCTTCTTGTCTCTTTTCTCTATTCTAAACTCTTCAGTCGTAAAGTAACTGCATTTTTGTGGGCTTGTAGTCCTTCGGCTTCTGCCATTATTTCAATTGCTGAACCTATGTTTTGTATTCCTTTTTCAGAAATTTTTTGAAAAGTCATGGATTTGGTGAAACTATCAAGGTTCACTCCACTGTAATTTTTGGCGTAACCGTTCGTCGGCAAAGTATGGTTAGTTCCTGATGCATAATCACCAGCACTTTCCGGAGTATAATTCCCAATGAAAACAGAGCCTGCATTAGCAATATTATCTATATAGAAAGCTTCGTCTTTGGTACAAATAATAAAATGTTCCGGGCCGTATTCGTTGATTAATTCTAATGCAATTGTATCATTTTCGACAAAAATCAATTTTGAATTGGCAATGGCTTTTTCTGCGATAGCTTTTCGGGGTAAAACGTCCATTTGAGATTGGATTTCCATTTCGACAGCATCAATCAATTCTTTTGAAGTAGAAACTAAAATCACTTGGCTGTCTGTACCGTGTTCTGCTTGAGAAAGTAAATCGGAAGCAACAAAAGCTGGAACTGCAGTTTCATCAGCAACAATCAATAATTCCGATGGACCAGCAGGCATATCGATTGCAACACCAAATTGTGTAGCCAATTGTTTGGCAACGGTTACAAATTGGTTTCCGGGACCAAATATTTTATACACTTTCGGAATACTTACAGTTCCAAAAGTCATACCCGCAATGGCCTGAATCCCTCCTACTTTCAGAATTTTGGTCACACCACATAAATAAGCGGCATATAAAATGGCTGGATTGATATTTCCGTTTTTATCTGGAGGTGAGCACAATACGATTTCGCTGCAACCTGCAAGATTAGCGGGTACTGCCAACATTAATACAGTAGAAAATAAAGGAGCTGTTCCGCCTGGTATGTATAAACCGATTTTTTGGATTGGTCTTTTTTCTTGCCAGCAATTCACACCTTCGATGGTTTCCACTACTACACGATTTGTTTTTTGTGCAGCGTGAAATTTTTCAATATTTGATTTTGCCAATTGTATGGCTTCTTTTAATTCTTTGGAAATAGTGGCTATTGCAGTTGCTATTTCGGTTTGGGAAACTTCTAATTCAGGAACTGAAGCTCCATCAAAAAGAGATGTATATTTTGCAACAGCAAAATCACCTTTTGACTGTACTTCCTTGAAAATTCCTTTTACAGTTGCTTCGATATCATCAACTGTTTTAGTTGGTCTTTCTAAAATGGCTGACCAAGTTTCTGGTTTTGGGTTATATATTTTATTCATTTTAATTTTAATTTAAAGATTGAAGAATTTAAAGATTTAAAAAATCACTATTTCAATCTTATCTATTTTACACTTAAATTAAAGTACCATTTTTTCGATTGGACAAACTAAAATTCCTTCGGCACCAACCTCTTTCAAGCGGTCGATTACTTCCCAGAAAGTATCTTTGTCAATTACAGAGTGTACACTACTCCATCCTTCTTGTGCCAATGGTAAAACGGTTAAGCTTCGTAATACAGGAAGGATTTTTCCAACTGCATCAATTTTGTCATTTGGAATATTCATCAGAATGTATTTTGATTTTCTAGCTCTTAATACTGATTCTATTCTGAATTTTAACGTATCAATTATTTTTTGAGATTCAGGGCTTACTTTTGGAGAGACAGCTAATACCGCTTCACTTTTAAAAATAACCTCAACTTCTTTTAAATTATTTTTGAATAAAGTACTTCCGCTAGAAACTATATCTACAATTGCGTCAGCCAAACCTATATTTGGGGCAATTTCGACAGAACCTGATATTTGGTGGATATCAACCGTTACTCCTTTAGAATTAAAAAAATCTATTACCGTGTTTGGATAAGAAGTTGCTATTCGCATTCCTTCTAAATCTTTTACTGATTTATAATTAAATGCTTTAGGTACAGCGACAGATACTTTGCATTTTGAAAATCCTAATTTTTGAATTACTTCAATATTTTTTCCTTTTTCAACCAATAAATTATCTCCAACAATAGCAATGTCAACTACTCCATCGATTAAATATTGAGGTATATCTGAATTTCGTAAATACAAAACCTCTAAAGGAAAGTTAGATGCTTCTGCTTTTAATTGATCTATTCCATTATCGATTGAGATCCCTGCGTCTTTTAGTATTTGGATGCTTTCTTCATTTAAACGTCCTGATTTTTGAATTGCAATTTTAAGTGTACTCATTTTTAGTTTTTTAGTTTGTAGTTTAAATTAATGCTTGAGTACAAAGAATAGGTAATAAAAAACCCGCTTGATGTACTCAAACGGGTTTAGATTATTGTGATTTACACGCATACCATTAACACATCGCTTGAGAGCAATTATGAGAATGATGATGATGTAATTGAATTGATAACATAACTTTATAAAATTAGATAACTCTTTGTTTCTTTTGCAAA
>DATEOV010000079.1:0-5028 GCA_035273645.1 Flavobacterium sp.
TATCGTAATGCGATGAAAGATGCACATCCTGATAAATTTCAAGGAGATGAAGCTGGTTTAAAGCAAGCTGAAGAAAACAGTAAAAAAATTATTGAAGCATACCACTTCTTGGTAAGCATCAATGCTGAGACAATCAAACAACTTTTACCTGAATATACTGAGACAACTTCTACATCAACAATTACAGATTACAAATTTGTTGAAGGAAGATTGATTGTCAATTTCTCAAACGGAAGCGTTTACGAATACATTAGTGTTCCTAAAGCAACTTACGTGAAAATGGTAAACGCTGATTCTCCTGGAAGATTTGCAAAAAGACACATCTTTAATGCATTTCCTTGGAGAAAAACTATCAACCAAGAATAGTTCAATACATAGACATATACAAAAGCACTCTTTTAAAGGAGTGCTTTTTTTTTGTATTTAGAATAATTACTACCTTATAATTCACAACAAAATTCTAAACATTGAAAATGTATTTTACGTTACTACTCCTTTAGGTAAAATTGTTCTTACAAGAACAAAAAAACACAATCTATAAAATTATTCACCAGTATTAAGGAATAATGCTAATCACGACAGGTTATCTAATTATTGCACTTGTTACCAACTATATAAAATATCAAAATTGAATTTTGTTAACATTTATTTAACAAGCTTTTTAATAAATTAGCCTACCCAAATAATGCTAACTTAACCTCAAAACAATGAATGATTATATTAATCGGTATCATAGGCAATATAAAAATGCCCTGAAAACCTTTGAAAAGCTTGAAAACATAAAGGCTGATATTGATTTTAAGTTAAAATCAAATCCTGTTTGTTCGCATCTACACAAAGATTTAAGAACAGTGAATTTAGATATTAAGATAACATTAAATGAAATCGAACATATTGAATCACATATTCAACAATGCGAATCCTAAAAAAAATAATAATTTAAAAACCTAATGAATATATACACGCTCTATACTTTTGTAGAGTATGTACATTCAAACCTTTATAAAATTATAAGCATTGAATTTGCTGGTTTTTAAGAACTTTAAATACTAGAAAATTATAACATAAATTTAGGCACTAAAGTTATTGTTAATTTATAATTTTAAATACTTTTGTAACCTTAAAAACAATTAACTAATAAAAATGAAAAAAATTATTTTATTTCTTACTGCTACAGCATTACTTACTTCTTGTAGCAAAGACAAATACACTATCTCAGGAACTGCTACTGGATTTGAAAACGGTAAAACAGTAATCCTAGAAACTCAAGATGAGAAAGGTATGGGATTAATTGCTGTAGATACAGTAAAAATAGAAAACGGTAAATTTGAAATCAAAGGAAAAGCAGTTGAACCGTCTTTCCACACTTTGCAAATTGAAGGTGCACAAGGTAAAATTCCATTTATCTTAGAAAATGGAGATATCACAATCGTTGTAAACAAAGATACAATTCAAAAATCTAAAGTTTCTGGTACTTATAATAATGATGAGTATGTGAAATTTAATGAAGAAATCACTAAAGTTCAAAAACCTTTAATGGATTTTCAAACAGCTAACATGCAAAAAATGCAAATGGCACAACAAACTAAAGATACTGCAACTATCAATGGTTTGATGAAAGAGTACACTAAAATTCAAACTGAAATTGGTGCTACTTCAAAAGCTAAATATGTTGATTATGCAAATTCACACCCAAAATCTTTTATCAGTGTATTAATCATCCAAGGAATGAGCAATGACCCAGCAGTAGATTCTAAAAAAATTGAAACTATGTACAACAGCCTTGAAGAGTCTTTGAAAAACTCTAAACCAGGTAAAGCTCTAAAAACAAAACTGGCTGAATTGAAAACTCCTTCTGTTGGAGCTACTACAATGCCACAAGCTCCTGCTGCTAAATGAAGGACTGATTTCTCTGCTCCTAACCCACAAGGCAAAACAATCAGCCTTAAGGAAAGCTTAGGAAAAGTGACAATCGTTGATTTTTGGGCTTCATGGTGTGGTCCTTGTCGAAAAGAAAATCCAAATGTAGTGGCCATTTATGCTGAATTGCATTCTAAAGGTCTTAATATAATTGGTGTTTCTCTAGATGAAGATCCTGCAAAATGGAAAGAAGCTATTGCAAAAGATAAACTAACTTGGACTCAAGTTTCTAATCTTAAAGGTTGGGAAGATCCAATTGCAAAACAATATAAAGTAGAATCAATTCCAGCTACCTTCATCCTTGATCAATCAGGAAATGTAGTAGCACAAGATTTAAGAGGCGATGAACTTAAAGCAAAAATCATAGAATTACTAGGAAAATAATCCTTTTTAGTATTCCAAAATAAAAAATCTCCCTTGTGGAGATTTTTTATTTTATTCAATACCAATGCATTAAAAATAATACTAAAATAAAGTGCAAAAAAAGTTTGTAAAACTAAAAACAGTCTCTATATTTGCACCCGGATAACGAAATAAGCGTTACCAAATAAGGCCTGGGGAGATACTCAAGCGGCCAACGAGGGCAGACTGTAAATCTGCTGTGTGAACTTCGCAGGTTCGAATCCTGCTCTCCCCACAAAAAAAGCTTCAAGAAATTGAAGCTTTTTTTTTACACAAAAGACTACTAAATCCATATAGTTTATACAATTTATTTATTATGTTAAAAAAATCAATCGAAGCATTAAAACTTGAAGCTCAAAATACTGGCAAAAATTCATTAAAACGTAGTTTAGGTGCCGTTAATTTAGTGGCAATTGGAGTTGGAGTAATTATTGGTGCAGGTCTTTTTTCATTAACTGGAATCGCTGCCGCAAATAATTCCGGCCCTGCCGTAATACTGTCATTTGTTATTGCAGCAGTTGGTTGTGCGTTTAGTGCTTTGTGTTATGCAGAGTTCGCTTCAATGGTCCCTGTGTCCGGAAGTGCTTACACTTATGCTTACGCAACCTTAGGAGAACTTTTTGCTTGGATTATTGGATGGGATTTAATCCTAGAATATTCGGTTGGTGCTGCCACCGTTGGAATAAGCTGGTCACAATATTTGGTAAAATTTCTAGAGAAATTCGATATTTTCATCCCGCCTCAATTGGTTTTATCTCCTTTTGAAACTGCCACATTAGCCGATGGAAGTATTGTTCGTGGTATTGTAAATTTACCCTCCATTTTAATTATCGCTTTAATTACTTCTATCATCATTCGCGGTACAAAAGGTTCTGCATTATTTAATGCTGTAGTGGTAGCTTTAAAAGTGGGTGTTGTGATTGTTTTCATTGCTTTGGGTTGGCAATATATTGATCCTGCAAATTACCATCCTTTCATTCCAAATAATACTGGTACGTTTGGAGAATTTGGTTGGTCTGGTGTTTTGCGTGGAGCGGGTGTAGTTTTCTTTGTTTTTATTGGATTTGATATTGTAGCAACAATGGCTCAAGAAACGAAAAACCCACAACGTAACATGCCTATTGGAATACTTGGTTCTTTACTTGTATGTACTGTTCTTTTTATACTATTTGGTTATGTAATGACCGGATTAGCTAATTACACTGAATTTAAAAACAGTGCAGCACCTGTTGCCATAGCAATAGCGAATACACCTTATGAATGGTTAGGCATAGCTGTAATATTAGCTATTTTGATTGGTTATACTTCGGTTATTCTAGTTGATCTATTAGGGCAATCACGTGTGTTTTATTCAATGAGTAAAGATGGACTGCTGCCAAAAGTTTTTTCAGAGTTGCATCCAAAATTCAATACACCTTATAAATCCAACATTGTTCTATGTATTTTTATCAGCCTTTTCGCAGGATTAGTTCCAATAAGTATTGTAGGCGAAATGACCAGTATTGGTACTTTACTGGCTTTTGTAATGGTTTGTTTAGGGATTTTAATTCTTCGAAAAAAAGAACCAAATTTAGAGAGACCTTTTAAAACACCATTCGTTCCAGTAGTTCCTATTTTGGGGATTATTACTTGTGTTGTCATGATGGTTTCATTACCATTTGATACTTGGTTGCGACTTTTCGTTTGGCTAGCTATTGGTTTCACAATCTATTTCTTTTACGGTAAGAAAAGAAGTAAACTTCGAAAAGAAACTAAATTATAAAAAAAAGTGCTTGAAAATTCAAGCACTTTTTTTTATGATAAATGAATTTGGTTTTATTCCAATTTAAAGCTCACACTAACATTGGCAATAATCTCAATTTCACCCGCTGCCATTGTTTGTCTAGGAGCCGCACCATCAGCTTCCATTGCCATCGATTTCATAGCATAAACGGGTTGCGGATAGTACGTTTGTGAATTATCTGTAATAGTTATCGCTGCTCCTACTTTTTGTCCTAAAACAGACACATACTCCTCAGCTTTCATTTTTGCTTCTTTTATGGCTGCTTTTCGGGCGTCAGATTGATATTGAGCCAATTTTGAAGATTGAAAAGTCACATTGTCAATACGATTTATACCTTGATCAACCAATCCTTCCATTAATTCATCATACTTTGATAAATCTCTCAAAAGAATCTCAACGGTTTGTGTAGCATTATAAGTATGTTTCTTTTTTTCATAATCATACTGTGGATTTAAAGAAACTCTTTTTGTTTTATAATCTGCAGCAGGTAAGTTCGAGCTTTTAATTAATTTTAAGACAGCCTCCATTTGCTGGTCATTTTGTTTTTTTACTTCTTTGGCATTAGTTCCTTTGGTTTCTACAGTAGCCAAAATAGTAACTTGATCAGGAACTACTTTAATTTTTCCTTCACCCGATACATTTACTTGGGGAATTGGTTTAGTTTCTTGGCTGTAAACCAAAACCGAAAACAGACAGATAACAAACAAAATTGATTTTTTCATAATATTGATTTTATAGATTAAAAATTTATAGTTTACCCATTTTTGCCATTGCAAAAAGAATAACAATAGGTATAGCAAGTAAAACGGTCATTAGAGTATGTTCTTGTATTAATTCAGGATTTCTTAAGATAGTAATCAAATAGCCTCCCATAGCCCCTCCAAAATGAGCTGTGTGCCCTATATTGTCATTTTTGGATTTCA
>DATEOV010000080.1:0-2291 GCA_035273645.1 Flavobacterium sp.
CTAAAATGAAAATATCCGGAGAAATAACAGACGAGAACAATCTTCCTTTAACCAATTATAATGGCGCTATATCTACTATTTTATTTGATAAAAAAATAACAAAGAGCACTTTAAATAATGACGGCTACAGTCCTGTAATGAATTTCACAACCTTAGGGGAGGCTATTTTTAGAGGAAACGCATCCGTTACGAATGGTCAATTTGAATATAGCTTTATAGTACCCAAAGACATTCGTATTCCGTTGGACACCGGAAAGCTTAGTTTTTATGCCAAAAAAAATGAATTACCTCAAGATGTTACTGGTTACGACACTACAATTAAAGTAGGAGGTGTAAATGAAAATGCAGTTGCGGACAATAATAGTCCAAAAGTGAAGTTATATATGAATGACGAAACTTTTGTTTCGGGAGGAATAAGCAATGATTCCCCAATATTTATTGCTTATATGGAAGATGAAAGTGGCATCAATACGGCTGGAGGAATCGGACATGATATTGTAGCCGTCTTAGATGGAGATGTGAGCAATCCATTTATTTTAAATGATTATTATCAAACTGAGCTGGACAATTTCACAAAAGGGAATTTACATTTTCCCTTCCGAAATTTAAAAGCGGGTTTACATACCATTACTTTTACAGTTTGGGATGTGTACAATAATGCAACAACACTGGAAATACAATTTTTAGTAATTGGAGATGAATCAATTACACTTACAAATGTATTAAACTATCCTAATCCATGTGTAAATTACACAGAGTTTTGGTTTAGTCATAATAAACCCAATGAACCTTTAGAAGTACAGGTTCAGGTACTGACAATAACTGGGAAAGTAGTTTGGACAAAAAACCAAACCATCACAACTTCAGGTTTTTTATCTCGAGAAATAACATGGGATACTCGGGATGATTTTGGAAATAGAATTGGTAAGGGAGTTTATGTTTATAAATTAACCGTAAAAGCTACCCTCTCTAATAAGAAGATTGAAAAGTTTGAAAAACTTGTAATTCTTTAATAATATAGTATATTTACCCTATTTAATTTTTTATTTCAAATAATGAAAAGAGCTACTTTACTGATTATATTTTTATATAATTTTAATTTTGTTCATGCACAGGAAAGCGTGATAACAACTGCCGTACCTTTTCTTTTAGTAGCAGCAGATGCAAGATCTGCAGGTATGGGAGATAATGGTGTTGCATCATCTACAGATGGCTTTTCACAACAATGGAACCCTTCAAAATATGCATTTGCTACCGACCAACAAGGTATTTCATTAAGCTACACTCCCTATTTAACGGATTTGGTAAACGACATATCATTAGCACAGTTAACTTATTACAATAAATACAGCGAGAAAAGTGCATTTGCTGCCAGTTTTCGTTATTTTGGTTTAGGTGATATTGAACTTAGACAAGATTTCGATAGCCAAGTTTTGACAGTATCTCCAAATGAATTTGCATTTGACCTATCTTATTCCCTAAAATTAAGTGAAAAATTTTCGATGGCGGTTGCGGGTCGTTTCATAAATTCAAACCTAAAAGTAGCTACCGAAAATAATGATGCTTCTTCTTCAAATAGTTTTGCAGTGGATGTAGCTGGATTTTATCAATCAGAAGAAATTGCATATAGCGATTTTAACGGCAGATGGAGAGCTGGATTTAATTTCCAGAATATGGGGCCAAAAATGAGTTACGATAACGATGATTTAAATGCTAATTTCCTACCAGCTAACATGAAACTGGGAGGTGGATTTGATTTTATTTTGGACGAATACAATAAAATTGCCGTTAATCTGGAAATAAGTAAATTAATGGTTCCAACCCCACAAGACTCAGATTTAAACGGCGATGGAATAATTACTGATGAAGAAATCCAACAAAACAGTGATGATTATCAATCCATTGGTTGGTTCCAAGGAATATTTCAATCATTTACCGACGCACCTGGTGGATTCAGTGAAGAACTAAAAGAAATAACCTACTCTTTAGGATCAGAATATGTATACCAAGATTCATTTTCATTCCGTGCAGGATATTTCCACGAAAGCCCAGATAAAGGAGCAAGAGAATTTTTCTCACTTGGGGCAGGCTTTAAATACAGTTCTGCCAAAATTGATGTTTCCTACTTATTTTCAACTTCTAAGGTACAAAACCCACTTGAAAACACTTTACGATTCTCTTTGACTTTCGATTTTGGAGAGAAATATGAAAGTTTTTAATCGACACCATACTTTTATACAAAACAAAAATCCAAACTTCAATCTTTTGAAATTGGATTTTTTTGTTTTTAA
>DATEOV010000081.1:0-2430 GCA_035273645.1 Flavobacterium sp.
TATTTAAATTCCAGAGCTGAATTTTTTACACCATCAGTAATCAGCCCAGATAGTACTAAAGTAGTCGATCAAAACAAAGTCAACAATATTAGTAATACAGCTTTTAAATCAAATTTAATCTATACCGAACCGTTATCCAAAAGTCTATCTGTAATTCTTAATTATGGATTCAACAATAGTAACGGAAAAGCTGATCGTAAATCTTTTAATCAGTCTACAAATGGCGATTATAATGTTTTGGATCCCATCTTTAGTAATAATTATGAATTAGACCAAACGATAAACCAGCTTGGAGCGATTTTTAATTACAAAAAAAATAAAACTGTTTTTTCTTTTGGTTCTAAATTTAGTGGTGTAAACTTTAAACAATATGATGTTTATACAGATCGTTCTTTAAAGCAAAAATTTATCAACTACATGCCTCAGATAACCTATCAATATAATTTTAAACAAAGAGAAGTACTGCGTCTATCTTATAACGGAAACACTGATCAGCCGACACTAGATCAAATACAGCCGATAGGAAATAATCAAAACCAATTAAATACGATTGTGGGTAATCCAAATTTAGATCCTTCTTTTAGAAATAATTTTAGAGGAAATTATTATTCGTATAAAGTACTTAGCAATCAATTTTTTTCGGTTAATGGATCGTATAATTTTACGCTAGATCCAATAATAAGTAATGTGGTTACAAATGATAGAGGACAAAGTATATCACAATTTGTAAACCTAAAAAACAAAGCGGCAACAAGTTATTATTTGGGTAGTAATTTTGGCAAAACAATCAAAGCCATAGACATGTCAGCAGGAATTGGTTTAAGCGCCAACAAAAATGTAGACTATAATTACATCAATACAAAACTGAATCAAACTAAAAATTCAAGTTATTCCTTTAATTTAAACTTATCAAAGTATAAAGAAAAAAAATACAATTTTAATACCAGCTTCGGACCTACTTACAACGTTGCTGATGCAAGCATCAACGAAAATAGTGATAGTAATGGTTGGGGTTTTAATGGAAATTTCTGGACCAGTATAGAATTACCTTTCAAACTAGAAATCAGCTCAGATGGTAATTATCAATATAATGGAAAAACGCAAGTGATTCAGGAAACTTTTGAACGTTTTATTTGGAATGCATCTATCACCAAAAAATTCTTAAAATCAGATAATTTAAGAGTTTCTATAACAGGAAGAGATCTTTTGAACCAAAATGTAGGATTTAATCGTTCTGCATTCAATGGAAATATCAACCAAAGTACTTATACCACTATCCAAAGATACATTATGTTCTCTGTAAGCTTGGATTTCAGCAAAATGGGCGGAGGAGAAATTAAACAAAACTAAAACCATGAAAACAATAATAAATCGCATCTTAATTTTAATAATTGTATTGACAAGCTGCAGTACTTTTGCACAAAACGACCACTTTGTACAAAATGGCGTAATCGAATTTGAGAAAAAATCGAATATGTATGCTTTGATTACAAAAAAAATAAAAGGAGAAACTGATAGCTATTATCAAGCTGCTTTTGAAAGTTATAAAAAAACCAATCCACAATTTAAAACTACAAAAAGCATTCTCAGTTTTTCAAAAAACAAGAGTTTATACAAATGGGATGAGACAAATCCATCAGGAAACAGCAATTGGATTGCTGACGATGCAATGGCTAATTTAAAAAATGTTATCGCCACAGATCTTGATGCAAAAACCAGTATTACACAAAAAAATGTTTATGATGAGTTATACTTAGTTAAAGACAGTTTACGCAAAATTGATTGGAAAATTACCGATGAAACAAGAGAAATTGCAGGTTATGAATGCCGCAGAGCAAATGCTATAGTTCTCGATTCCGTTTATGTTGTTGCCTATTACACTATTCAAATTCCATTTGCTGGCGGCCCTGAATCTTTTACAGGATTACCTGGGACAATTTTAGGATTGGCTATGCCACACGAAAATATGACATGGTTTGCTACAAAAGTTACAGAAATTCCAGTTTCTGACAAAGATCTAGCCCCACCAATTAAAGGCAAACCTACTGACAATAAAGGACTAAACAAAATACTTTTGGATGCTTTGAAAGACTGGGGAAAATGGGCGAGAAAAACATTGCAAGCCTACTCTTTATAACTAGCTGTTAAAACTTATTTCTTACACAAAGACTAAACTAAATGGTTCCGGAGATTTCTAGAATATATCAATGGAGCCATTAATAGTATGGAAGTCACAAAATTGCATTTATCAGAATAAATTTAAATTCAACTGTCGTGTTCGCTGCGAAAATCATTAACAATAATGGGAACAGATAAAGAAGTAGAATTTAAAAATTCACTTGCTTTAAAGCTCACCATTAACACTAACAATTTTATAATAATCTTCCAAAAATTCATTAGATTTTTCAAGATTGCCCACTAGGGAACAAA
>DATEOV010000082.1:0-2758 GCA_035273645.1 Flavobacterium sp.
ATTAGAATTATTACTGTCTGCACCAATATTACACCATTCTCCTAAAACCGAATCCCCGAGAAATCCATCATGACCTTTATTGGAATAAGCAAAAAGAACTGTGTTTTTTACCTCACCTCCAATTCTGGAATAAGGACCTACAGTTGTTGCTCCATAAACTTTGGCCCCCATTTTCACTTGTGCATTTTCGCATAAAGCAAATGGTCCGCGAATGATAGACCCTTCCATTATTTCAGAATCTTTACCTATATATATAGGCCCAGTCGAAGCATTCAAGGTAACAAACTCCAATTTGGCTCCTTCTTCAATAAAAATGCTTTCAGGCGCAATTACATTTACACTTTTTGGTATTGGTTGCGATTTCCTATCAGCTGTCAAAAACTCAAAATCTTCACGAATAGCAGCATCATTATTGGAAAAAATATCCCAAGTATTTTCAATAGTAATACAATTCTCATTGTATTCAAGAATTTCATAAGTATCAAAATCTACTGACTCCTGTTCGTCATTCGTATAAAAAGCTACAACATCATCCCCTTTGAAAATAGCCTGATTAGGTCCAAGATTACTAACCATTTCCGCCAAAACAGTATTGGGTAAAAAAGAGGCGTTAATCATTACATTTTCCTCCAACTCTACCATTGGGAATTTCTCTGATAAATATTCCTCGGTTACTGTCGTAGTGGTAGATCCCAAATGCGCTTCCCATTTTTGACGAATCGTCATAATACCAACAAGAATATCGGCAACAGGACGTGTAAAAGTAAAGGGCAACAAAGCATTTCGAGCGGGACCGTCAAAAAGTATGTAGTTCATAAATTAAATTATAAATTGTTAAAATGTGATTTGGTTATCACCGCAAAGTTACAACTATTTTTAAATGTTTACGGGAGTAAGGAATCCCACACGAAAAGAATTTGAGAAAAATTTCCATAAAAAAAGCCTCGCAATTTGCGAGGCTTTTTTGTGTATTTGAAACCAGTTAAAATTATTTAACGTGTTTAGCGTATTTAGTTTTGAATTTATCAATACGTCCAGCAGTATCGATAAGTTTAGATTTACCTGTGTAAAAAGGGTGAGAAGTTCTAGAAATCTCCATTTTTACAACTGGATATTCAACACCTTCGTGTATGATAGTTTCTTTAGTATCAGCAGTAGATTTAGTAATAAAAACATCTTCGTTTGACATGTCTTTAAAAGCAACTAATCTGTAATTTTCTGGGTGTACACCTTTTTTCATCTTGAATCTTTTTTATTTGTTAATTATAACTTGTCTTGAAGCTTTTCTTCTAACAGAAAAGGTATAAACACACTATAACTTTTTGTTTTACAATATTATTTTGAGTTTGCAAATTTACACTTATTTTTCAATATACAAACCTTTGTGTAACTTTTTTTATATAGCCGTAAAAATCATTTTTTACACGCCATTATATTGGGAATTGCTATATTTGTAGATTAATTAAAACAGTCTCTATGGAAAATAATGTATCACCAGCAAAATCTGGTGTTTTGTTTGGTGTTTTATTCGGTGTCATAATGGTTTTGGAATTCGTAATTATGTACCTCGTTGGAATGAAATCATTAATTAATACGAGTGTCGGAACAATTGTAAACATCTCTAATTACATGTTATTGCCAATCTTATTTATATATATAGGTTGCACAAATTACAAGAAAAACGTCAACAATGGCTTTATAACACTTAGTGAAAGTCTCAAAACAGGAATTTCCATAACTTTTATCGCCGCACTTATATACGCTGTTTTTAATATTATTTTCAATTTCATTTTCCCTGAATTTATAGATGAAATGATTGCTATTACCAAAGAAGGCATGTTGGCAAAAAATCCAAACATGACAAGTGAACAAATTGAAATGGGACTTTCAATGGTGAAAAAATTCATGAATCCTTTTATTGTTTTGCCTGTAACATTGGCCATGTATTCTTTCTTTGGCTTGATTTACTCGCTAATTATAGGCGCAGTATTAAAAAACGAAAAACCACAAAGCTTCTAATTAATGAATTTATCAATACTCATACCACTTCTTAACGAAGAGGAATCTATACAAGAATTGTACACTTGGATTATTTCAATAATGAAATCTAACAACTATAGTTATGAAATCATTTTCTTGGATGACGGAAGTACAGATGAATCCTGGAATATTATTTCAGGATTTGCAACTGAGAATTCAAATGTAAAAGGGATTCGGTTCATGAAAAACTTTGGAAAATCACAAGCTTTACATGCTGGTTTTGCCAAAGCAAAAGGCGATGTGATTATCACGATGGATGCCGACTTACAAGACAGCCCAGACGAGATTCCAGGTTTATATGAAATGATCACTAAAGAAAAATACGATTTGGTTTCGGGTTGGAAAAAGAAACGTTACGACTCAGTTGTAGCTAAAAATATTCCTTCGAAACTATTTAATTGGGCCGCTAGAAAAACATCTGGGGTTGAATTGAATGATTTTAACTGTGGACTGAAAGCTTACAAAAATGTAGTGGTAAAAAACATTGAAGTTTCTGGTGAAATGCACCGATATATTCCAGTTTTGGCCAAAAATGCCGGTTTTGGAAAAATTGGCGAAAAAATAGTGCAACACCAAGCGAGAAAATATGGTGAAACCAAATTTGGAATGGAACGTTTCATCAATGGTTTTTTAGATTTAATAACGATTTGGTTTCTTTCTCGATTTGGAAAAAGACCTATGCATTTATTTGGCGCCATAGGTTCTTTGATGTTTATTA
>DATEOV010000083.1:0-3751 GCA_035273645.1 Flavobacterium sp.
CACTCGCATCACTTTATTCATGTTTTTATAATCAAATGAAATTTGAAAAGGAATGTCAATCGTTTTTTTGATAATTTCACAAGATTCCAATGTGATTTGTGCCGAAGTTTTGTAAGCTGAAATTAATCCGCCCACTCCTAATTTAATTCCGCCATAAATTCGAACGACAACGACAAGTACATTCGTAAGTCCGAAAGATTGTATTTGACCATATATAGGAGTTCCTGCTGTATTACTTGGCTCTCCATCGTCATTGGCTCTGTATTGAATGGTTTCGATTCCTATTTGGTAAGCATAACAATAATGAACAGCGTGTGGATGTTGTTTCTTTAATACTTCTATAATGGGTTTTACTTCTTCTTCAGACTCGATTGGAAAAGCATAGCCGAAGAATTTGCTGCTTTTTTCCTTGAATAAAGATTCTTCAGAGGAAAATGCTATGGTATTGTAGGTGTCTTTAATTTCCAAAAGGGATTCTTCTAAATTATTTTTTTATCAAACAAATCAACTACATCCTCTTCGCCCACCTGTAAATTCCAAACGGGAAGTCCAAGTGCCAATGCAGCATCTGTGTTTTCTTTTTTGTCATCAATAAATAAAGTATGCTTGGCCTGTAATCCGTTTTGGTCCAGAACGAAGTTGTAAACTTCTGGACTGGGTTTTCTCATTCCAATTTCAAATGAAAAATATATTTTTTCAAAACATTGATAAAAATCGCTATAAAATGAGGCTCCCGATTTTTGTTCGAAAGTGTCAATATGAATGGCATCGGTATTGCTCAACAAAAATAAACGATACTTATTGGAAAGCATTTGAAGAAATTCCAATCGATATAACGGAAAGTCAAGTAAGATTGCATTCCAAGCTTTCGAAATGTCATCAATTGAAGCATTGTTGGTGTGTTTCTGAATTCCGCTCAAGAAATCTTCTCCCGAAATAGATCCTATTTCATATTGTATGTTCAGTTGGTCTAAGTCTTCGTTCCAATGGGATATGCCAAGATCTTTTAAACCATCTATAGTCGCTTGTTTATCTAAATTGATAAACACATCTCCAAAATCAAAAATAATAGCATTAATCATAGTTTCTGATTATTAAAAATTCATCGGTGTCAATTGTGTGTTTTTCGGAATTTGTTTTTGGTATAAAAGGGGCTTTGATTCCTCTTTCCAAATTTGTTTTTCCTGTAAAAACTCGAGCTTCATCCCAAAGATTTGCATCGATAAAGGTTTGTAAGGTTTGGAGCCCACCTTCAATTATAACCGACTGAATGTTGTGTCTGTAAAGTGAATCAACAATTTGCTTGGCTATATTTTGTTTAAAATCGATTACTTCAAAGATAGTGTTTTCTTTGGAAATAGTGTTTTCGGAATTGTTAAAGACAATCGTCTTAGTTTGATTATCAAAAACAGCATTCTCTTCCGGAATGCGATTGTGTTGGTCTAGTACTATTCGGACTGGATTATTTCCGTACCAATCTCTCGCATTTAGTTTGGGGTTGTCGTCAATAACAGTTTGTGTTCCTACCAAAATAGCCTGTTCCTCGGTTCTCCATTTGTGAACCAATTGTCTGGAATAGGTGTTGGTAATCCAAACTGGTTTTTTTTCCAATTTTTCAAGAGGGGCAATAAAACCATCTTGACTTTGTGCCCATTTCAGAAGGATATAAGGTCTTTTCTTTTGGTGAAAAGTAAAAAATCGCTTGTTGAGTTCCTTGCATTCATCTTCCAGGATTCCAATGGTGACGTGAATACCCGCTTCGATTAATTTTTTGATACCGTTTCCGGCGACCATAATATTTGGATCTACAGTGCCAATAACGACATTTGGAATTTTGTTTTTAATAATCAAATCACAGCACGGAGGTGTTTTCCCAAAATGGCTACACGGCTCCAAGCTCACGTAGATAGTGGCTTTTTTTAGTAACGATTTATCCTGTACCGAATTTACTGCATTGACTTCGGCGTGGGGTTCGCCTGCTTTTTTGTGCCAGCCTTCGCCTATGATTTTGCCTTCATAAACAATGACGCTTCCAACCATAGGATTGGGATAGGTTGTTCCTAGTCCGTTTTTGGCTAGGGCTATGCAACGGCTTATATATTTTTCATGTATTTTCACTTAGCAAAAATACTAATTTTGGAATTAGGATTTAGTTTCAAAACTTAAGATGTTTTCCCATTTACAATCTCTATTTTTGTGTATTGAATTAATAAAAGGATACTTTATGGACAATTGGATTATTAGAAAAATACAAAAAGAAGACAATCAAGCGGTTGCTCAATTGATAAGGGATGTTTTTGACGAATTGAATATCCCGAAAGTAGGAACGGCTTATGAAGATCCATATCTTGATTTGATGTTTGAAGAATACAATAAGCCAAGATCTGTTTATTATGTAGTAGAAAGTAATGGCCGAATCGTTGGTTGTGCAGGAGTGACGCCACTGGCAAACGAAGCAGCCATTTATTGCGAATTACAAAAAATGTATTTTCTTCCAGAAACCCGTGGAAAAGGAATTGGAAGCCAAATGATGGAACAATGTTTACAAAGTGCCCGTGAATTTGGTTTCGATAAATGTTATCTGGAAACAATGCCTTTTATGTTAGATGCTCAAAAGTTGTATAAAAAAGTAGGTTTCGAAAATATTTGTTCTCCAATGGGAAGTACAGGTCATACAAGTTGTCCGGTTTGGATGCTTAAAGATTTGACAGTCTAGTCACGAAAGGGAACTGAAAAAAATAAAGATGAAAATAAAAGAATACAGAACTCAATTTATTCAAGCACTTACTTCAATGTATGGAGAAGGAGAGGCGGAGAGTTTTTTCTATTTGATATTGGAAGAAAAGCAGCAACTGAAAAGAATTGATTTGGCTTTACATCCTGATTTGGAAATTTCGGAGGAAGAAATTGTTGTTTGGAATTCGATTTTGGAACAATTGAAGTTGGAAATCCCGATTCAGTATTTGTTAGGAAAAACGAGTTTTTATGGATTGGATTTTGAAGTTAATGAAAACGTTTTAATTCCGAGGCCGGAGACGGAAGAATTGGTGGATTGGATTGTTTCTAATGTTCTAAAAAACGGACGGTCTAAGAGTATAAAAATTCTCGATATTGGGACGGGCAGTGGATGTATTGCTGTTTCATTGGCTAAGAATCTTCCGAATGCAGAAGTTTTTGCAATTGATGTTTCCGAAAAAGCTTTGTCAACCGCCAAAAAAAATGCCGAACGCAATGAAGTGGAAGTTACTTTTATTGAGCAAAATATTCTTGAAACCCTGGATTTAGGACAAGAATTTGATATTATTGTTTCGAATCCACCGTATGTTCGGAATTTAGAAAAAGAGGAAATCAAGAAAAATGTTTTGGACAATGAACCTCATTTGGCTCTTTTTGTGGAAGATAACGATGCCTTAATTTTTTATAGAAAAATAGCCGAATTGGCTCAGAAGAATTTATCAAATTCAGGACAATTGTATTTTGAAATCAATCAGTATCTGGGGAAAGAAATGATTTCGTTATTAGAAGAGTTGAATTTTAAGAATGTTGAATTGAGAAAGGATATTTACGAAAACGACAGAATGACGTTGGGAACTCGTTTGTAATAAAGAACATTGGAACTGGCATAGTTTAGTTGTAAATTTTCCCTTCGCACTCCCAGTTAAATTTGAGAATTGTATCTTTTTTATGAATGCTAAAAATTAATTCACCTTTCTTTTTTACAATGGAATCACCTTTTTCAATGTTTTTATAG
>DATEOV010000084.1:0-3257 GCA_035273645.1 Flavobacterium sp.
TCTATGGAAGCCAGTTGCATTTCATTAAGCGACTTGATCTTTAATTTTGATAAAATACTATTCGTGAAGATTTTTGTTGTGGGCATAATGGCAAAAGTAAGCTAGTTGTCTTTGTCTGCAGGAAGTGATTCTTTACAGCAAATAAATATTTTAAATCGAGTTGTTGGTGAGTAGTTCTTAAAATGAAAAAGATTTCTAATGGAACACCAACAACGGCGTAAAATTAGGGCTGTGAGCACGGTTGTTTACATTTCCTGGGATGTAGGACGAAATATGATTTCATAAACGTTTCTGCTATTTCTGTCTGTTGCTTTCCGATGTGTTTTTCTATCAGCATTTGATGACATCTTTTGCCCCTACTTTAAGTATTGTGTAAAGAATGATGTTAGTTTATCAAAAGGTATAATATCCAACTTATCGTACAAATCAACATGAACTGCATTCGGTATAATCACCAATTCTTTTGGTTCGGTAGCCGCTTTGTAGGCATCTTCACTAAAATATTTTGAGTGTGCCTTTTCACCAGCTATTAAAAGAATTGGTCTTGGAGAAATTTCTTTGATATAGGTTAATATCGGCATATTCATAAACGACAAAGGATTGGTAGCAGTCCAAGCTGCATTTGAATTAATAGATCGTGGATGAAAACCTCTTGGTGTTTTATAATAGTTTTGATATTCCGCAATAAATGGAGGTTCGTTTCCTGTTAATTTTTCTGGTAAATTATTGGTTGATGGTGCAGGTATTCCTTTTTCTGCATCTGCCCAACGTTGCTGTCCTAATTGTTCAAGAGTCTTTGTGCGTTGTTCTAAAGTTACTACATCATTATAACCTTTTGACATTACTCTTGTCATATCGTACATACTGGTGGTTGCAACCGCTTTTACACGTTTGTCAATAGCTGTTGCGTTTAGAGCAAATCCTGCAAATCCACAAATTCCGATAATGCCAATTTTATTTCTGTCCACATTTTTTTGTAAGCCTAAAAAATCTATGGCTGCACTAAAATCTTCTGTATTGATTTCGGGGGAACCAATGTTTCTGGGTTCGCCACTACTTTCGCCTGTGTAAGATGGGTCAAAAGCAATGGCTACAAAACCACGTTCTGCCATTTGGTTTGCGTATAATCCTGATGATTGCTCTTTAACTGCACCAAAAGGTCCGCTGATTGCTAATGCTGCTAAAGAATTTTTTCCAATTGTTTTTGGAAGATACAAATCGCCTGAAAGTATAATGCCATAGCGATTTTTGAACGTTACTTTTTGACGAGTAACTTTATCGCTTAGCTTGAATGTATATTGCTCGTTCTGTGCTGTTGTAGTCATTTTCTTCGAATTTGATTTTACGTTTTGTGCAAATGTTTGTCCTGTTATTACAAACAGGATTGCTATTACCAATACTTTTTTCATATTATTTTAAATTATTTTTTATTAATTAAATATTGTTCATCTGTTACGGATTCGTTCCAATTCACAATTCCTTTTTCGGTGTTGGGTATAATATACAACTGCTGTAAACCAATATCAGGGCTTGCTCCGTGCCAATGCCTTACATTGGGTGGACACTTTACCACATCGCCTTTTTTGATAATTTCAATGGGTTTTCCTTCAATTTGGTGATACCCAACTCCGTCTGTAATAATCAGTATTTGACCAGCAGGATGAGTGTGCCAATTGCTTCTTGCACCAGGTTCAAAATAAACGTTGCCAACTAATGTATTGTAAATGCTATCTGAATCTACCAATCCTGTAGGATAAGCATTGCCAGTGAAAAAATCCTTTGAGCCTAATTTGCCTTTAGGGAAAATGACTTCCAACTCTGTTTTTGTATTTTTCATTGTTTCTTTACTTTGATTGTTGCTACAAGAAATGGTTACAAACCCAATGATGAGTGCAGATGCTATTTTTAAATTACTTTTCATTGTGATTTTATTTTTATTGTTTTTCAAATTTCACCGTTACACTTCCTGCACTTAATGCAGCAACAAGCCCCGAAGTATTATCAACACGGCCAAGCCTTGTGTAGTTGTACGATGTATTGAATCCTTCGTAAAAAAGCACCAAACAATTATTGCCATACAACATTAAATCGCCAACTTGTATATTACCACCGCTTGAAGCATTAGTTGGTAAAGTGGTAGAGAAATAATAATATTTTTCGTTGCCGTTAAGCTCACTCATATTAATTGTAAGCGGTAACATTGCCTTGAAAGCTGTTGCTGTTGCATTGTTGTTTAACGTAGCTGTAAAAACTGCAGAACCAATTGTTATTTTCATTTTTGTAGTATCTGTATTTGAATTGTTATTAGAATTGTTTGTATGCTCTATTACATTATTCTTACTACAGGCAAACAATTGGATGCAGATTAAACTCGCTAAAATTGTGAATATGATTTTCATTTTGATCAATTATAAGCTAAATATTTTTTATAAATTTTGCAGGCACACCGCCAACAATAGAATTGTCGGGAACATCTTTAGAAACTACTGCACCAGCAGCTACAATTGAATTTTCGCCAATAGTTACTCCTCCAAGTATGGTAGCGTTTGCACCAATCCAGGCATTTTTTTTAATTCGAATGGGTTTTGGAATTAAAGAATGTCGGTCTACTATAGAGGTTGGATGTTCTTCGGTTACTAAACTAACTTTCGGGGCAATCAACACATTGTCTTCAATAGTAATGCCACCTAAATCCAAAAACACACAATCAAAATTGATGAATACATTTTTACCGATTTTGGTATGCTTACCATAATTGATGTGCAAAGGAGTAAATACAGTTACACTTTCGTCAATTTCGGATGCTGTGATTTCACTCAATAGTTGTCTGATTTCGCTTGGGTTCGATGTGTTGTTCATCTTTAGCAACAATGCTTTTGTAGCGAAAGAAGCTTCACGCATTTTGTATGCTTGAGCATCGACTGAAATTATGGTTTCTCCGTTTCGTAGTCTTTCAAAAATATCTTGTGTTTCCATTATTTGCAATTGTTACAATGCAAAATTAAAAACAAGCTATCTTACTTTTGTTACAAATAATACAGCAATAATGTCAAATATTACCTATTTTAGTTGATGAATTAGTTTGTACTAAAATGGGAACATCGGAAAAGCCAAAAATCATATTATTAAAAGCTTCGGGAAGTGAAGAATTTCCAAAAGATTTTCAGAAAAAATACCATACACATATTTTTTGTCAGCGAGGAAGTACCCGATTTATTTTTAACGACCGACCATTTGATTGCAAACAAGGCGAATTT
>DATEOV010000085.1:0-2637 GCA_035273645.1 Flavobacterium sp.
AAAGACGTATTTAGCTATTCTGGCGGAACCGAAGCCACCGCTTTATTCCCCATGGTAGCTCAAACATTGACGAAAACCGGTTTCCAAATCCATACTCTTTCCGAGGGAAACAATCCCGTTTATAGCGTAAAATACAATGAAAACGATCATCCCTTGATTTGCTTTTCCAAAACATACGATGACGCTTTCAACCCACAAAATGAGTTTGCAGCTATTCTGACTTGTTCCTCTGCCGATAACGGCTGTCCATTCATTGCAGGAGCGGAAAAACGAATCCCAATCACCTTCGAAGATCCAAAAGCCTTTGACAACACTCCGCTACAAGCCGAAAAATATCAGGAACGTAGCATCCAAATTGCAACGGAACTATTTTACGTATTCTCCCAAATAAAGAATTAAACTATGTCTGCAAATAATTGTGCTCCTGCATTGGAGCGAAAAAAATTAGGATTCCTCGACCGCAACCTGACCCTTTGGATATTTCTGGCCATGGTTATTGGAGTCTCAATAGGCTTTTTCATCCCATCAAGCAGCGGCTTTATCAACTCCTTTTCGAGTGGTACCACCAATATTCCGCTGGCTATCGGGTTAATCTTGATGATGTATCCGCCACTGGCCAAAGTCAAATACGAGCAAATGGGTGAAGTTTTTAAAAATACCAAAGTACTTGGTGCCTCCCTATTTCTCAACTGGGTTGTCGGCCCAATATTAATGTTTGCCCTCGCCTTATTGTTCCTGAAGGGTTATCCCGAATACATGATTGGTGTAATCCTCATCGGACTCGCGCGTTGCATTGCCATGGTTGTTGTCTGGAACGACCTTGCCGACGGAAATCGTGAATATGCAGCAGGATTAATAGCCCTCAACAGTATCTTTCAAGTGTTACTCTACAGCGTTTACGCCTATGTATTCATCACCATACTTCCACCCTATTTTGGGTACCACGGCTTTGAAGTCAACATCAGCATTGGACAAATAGCTGAAAGTGTGGGTATCTATCTTGGCATTCCCTTTGCCCTTGGAATCATATCTCGTTATGCTTTGATTGCCATTAAAGGAGCCGAATGGTTCGAGACAAAATACGTTCCTTTTATCTCCCCCATCACCTTAATTTCGTTGCTATTTACCATCATATTAATGTTCAGCCTCAAGGGGGAATTAATCATTCAAATCCCAATGCATGTGCTGCGTATCGCCCTACCGCTGGTGATTTATTTCGTTATTATGTTCATTATGAGTTTCTTCATTGGCAAGTACTTTGGAGCCGATTATTCCAAATCAACCGCCATTGCCTTTACCGCCACCGGAAACAATTTTGAGTTGGCCATCGCCGTAGCCATTGGCGTTTTCGGTATCAATAGCGGTCAAGCCTTTGCGGGCGTCATAGGCCCATTGGTCGAAGTTCCCGCATTAATCGCATTGGTCAATGTCGCCTTTTGGTTCCGAAAAAAATATTATGGAGATAAAGAATAGTATTATTGGGAGCTGTTTTCCTGCTGTCCACTATATCTTTTGTACCGAACCCCGGCACAAAAGGATGCCGTTTCCATCAGGGCTAGGGCATCAGTTTCCATAAAAAGATTTGTTCTCTAAAATAACTTAAGCTGCAATACCAGAAAATTTTGGTACTGCAGCTTATTTATTTTCTTAAATTTTAAACCCAAATAATAATTCGATCATAATTGTCTCGGACTAACATATACAGACAGTTTCATCCCTTTTGACAGTTCATTAAGATATACTTCCGAAATTCCGGATGCTTTGATAATTTCTTCATTAGAGTAATTATCCTTTTTAATTTCTGCAGCATATCTTATACCAAATAAACGTATCATTAGTGCTGCATCTTCTTTGGGAGAATTATTATACATATCACTCAATATTGTTCCTAATTCTGCTATAGTCATGATTTCATGTTTTATTAGTTATTAATTCCCATTAACCAATATCCATGCCAAACATCTAACAGTAAACAAATTACAACATTACATTAACAAAAAGTCTGTACTCTTAAAATTCAACTTCATGAAGTATAGTTTTTGGAAAAAACAAACTGTATCTTGATTCGTACTTCAAACATAAAACAATGTTTTTCAACACATTAAATAAAATTTGATTATATTATTTCTTAATTTTATACGAGTAAAACCATTTTGTTTAACATCTAAATTTTGTACTCATGTATATAGTTCGCGAAATTTTTTATCTGCAATTTGGCCGTTATAAAGATGCCAAAGTTTTGATTGATGAAGCCACACAAGGCGGATTGTTCCCTCAGACAACCGGAAATCGGGTTTTAACCGATTTTACAGGAGAAAGCTATCGACTGATTTTTGAATCGTCTTATTCGGCACTTGCGGATTTCGAAAAAGAACTAGCAAAAGACATGGGTGCCGCAGATTGGAAAGGATGGTATGAAAAATTCAAAGTCTTGGTTCGCCATTCCGAAAGAGAAATTCTTAAACAGATTTCCTGATTTATATTGGCTATTCCCATTAACCAATAAAAAACTTCGCTCCGCAACCGAAAAACTTTCCGATTGCGGAGCGAAGTATTTAAAAGATCTCCCAAAATATTAGGGCATTGGCCCTCGAATTAAACGCTTTCCTCCAAATAAGCTGGATCAAATTCCATAGT
>DATEOV010000086.1:0-6472 GCA_035273645.1 Flavobacterium sp.
ATCGGTTTGTTGGTCATTGCCTAAAATGAAAATATGTTTGTCGAATGTGACAAAACCATTTTTGCCATAAAATTGTAAGGCTCTGTGATTTTCTTCCCAAACACCAAGCCAAATATAATCGGCATGATATTCTTTAGCAACGTTTATAGCTTGGTCAAGTAGTAGTTGACCTATTTTTTTTCCGTGAAAAGCATTTAAAACATAAATACGTTGGATTTCGATTGTTTCGTCTTTGATTGTTTCGGTTTGTGCATTTCCTCGGTTTAATTTGAGGTAACCTACAGGTTCGTTATCGCAAAAGGCGATGTAAAAAGGAGAATCAGGATTGTTTATTTCTAAAGTTAATTGAGCTGTATTGAAATTTTCCTGCAAGTATTTCTCCATGTTTTCAGGAGTATTTATTTCAGAGAAAGTTTCGGTAAAAGTTTGCTTACTAATGTATTGAATAGTTTCAAGATTGGATAAGGAAGCTTTTCTAATTTCAATTTTGGACATAGTAATAGAATTGATTTAAAGGATAAAAAATTAGCCATAAATTTCACTAATTTTTTCGAATTTATTCCTAAAAATTAATGAATATTATGACTAAAACTAACTTGTGATTTTGAGTGTGTCTTATAACTATTGTTCCATGTCATTAATGTGCTTGTGTTAAGGTCTCTTTTGTCTCGGGCTTTATGTTTTGGTTCACTCGGAACAAATTATTTGGGTCATATTTATTCTTAATTGTTACCAAACGTTCATAATTGTCACCATAAGTTGCTTTTATTCTTTCTTCACCTTCATCCATCATGAAGTTTACATAAGCTCCACCGGCAGAATAGGGGTGAAGTGCTTCCCAATAGTCTTTCGTCCATTTGGTTATTATTTCTTTATTGACAGGATCTGGATCAATACCCACGATTACCATTGCCCAAGTGGAATTTCGGTAATTCCATGCTGTATCTTTATTGCTTATTCGTGAAGCTGCACCATTGATGGGATACAAGTGCATGGTGGAAAGAGGGGTGGGCATTGCATGAGCAAATGAAATGTGTTTTGTAATGGCTTCACCATTCAACTCGTTTACGAAGTCGGCACGCCAATACCATTGCAAACCTGTTGGTAACAATCCATCAAAGAGGCTTTGTAGGGCTGGGTGAGGTATTGGACCTACAAAGTCAAGAGCTGGTGTTTTGAAGGCACGGATAGGTTTGAAAATTTCTTCTCCTTTTTCTAGCGGCCCAGTATAGGACCAAACGACTCCACACACTTTTTTCAGATGAAGATGTTCTGGAAAAGGAGGTCCCGGTGGAACAGTTAGAAATGCAAAAAATCCATTAAGGTCGTCCGGTGCATCTTTTATTAATTTTTGGTACCATTTCATTACATCTTCGCTTTCATCCAATTCATAGAGCATTGGACCACCGTAAATCATTGAAATCGGGTGT
This sequence comes from Flavobacterium sp., assembly GCA_035273645.1. Taxonomy (GTDB): domain Bacteria; phylum Bacteroidota; class Bacteroidia; order Flavobacteriales; family Flavobacteriaceae; genus Flavobacterium. The sequence goes on from DATEOV010000086.1 coordinate 1,431, forward strand.
AGGTTAAACGTGAAGGAAGTAACAACCCCAAAGTTTCCGCCACCTCCTTTTAATGCCCAAAATAAATCCTGATTTTGATTTGCGTTTGCCGTTATAAAACTCCCGTCAGCCAACACTATATCTGCGGATAATAAATTGTCGATGGTCAATCCACATTTACGGGAGAGATAGCCTATTCCTCCACCGAGAGTTAATCCACCTACACCAGTCGTGGAAATTATTCCGCTAGGAACAGCCATTCCAAATGCATGGGTTGCGTGGTCAACATCTCCCCAAGTGCATCCCGGGCCTACCATAATCGTTTTTGCTTGTGGATCTACGCGAGTATATTTCATGAGAGAAAGGTCAATCACTAATCCGTCATCACAAATTCCCAAACCGCCGGCATTGTGTCCGCCACTACGAATAGAAAGAAGCAGTTTGTTTTCTTTTGCAAAATTAACCGACTGAATCACATCAGCCACATCAGCACAATGCACAATCATGCGGGGGCGTTTGCTTATCATGGCGTTGTACACTTTTCGGGCATCTTCATAGCCTTCATCCTGCGGTTCTATTAGTCCGCCTCTTAAGGTAGCCCTGAAATCCTGAATAGAAGTTTCATTAAGCATAATATGTTTTTTTAAATGTTATATTATTGCAGGTTAAAACTTGAAATGGGACTAAAAAAAACAACTCCTTTTTTCGAATAGCACCATAAAATTACGCAAATAAATTTAGAAAATTGAAGCCATTAAGACCTAATTATCGCCATATAATCAGTGTTTTAGAATAGCTTTATTTCTCTTTTTGATGTCGTTTGTTTTTCTATATAAAGTTTGAAAAAAGAGTATTACAAACCGAGGTAAGCACTATAAAATAATTCATATAATTCTCGGAATTATAGTTATTGTTGGTTTCTTAAATTTGTATTTTAGAATAGGGTTTTAGTGTCGGAATTTGTATTTTTGGATCATTAATTTTGAAATATGAAAATTGTACTCTCTCCTGCCAAATCGTTAAACTTCGAACAAGAATTACCAACTACCCAACATACAGCATCTTCTTTTTTAAAAGAATCCAGACAGGTTCATAAAGTTTTGAAGCAACAATCACCTAAAAACTTATCGGAATTGATGTCGATTTCTGAAAAATTGGCCGATTTGAATTGGAAACGAAATCAGGATTGGAAAACTCCTTTTACTCCCGAAAATGCACGTCCGGCAGTTTATGCTTTTGATGGCGATGTTTATACAGGATTGGATGCCTATTCGATTCCAATGGAGAAATTAGAACAGCTTCAAGATACTTTAAGAATTTTATCAGGCTTGTATGGTTATTTAAAGCCATTGGATTTAATACAGCCTTATCGTCTTGAAATGGGGACAAAATTGCCCATTGGCGAAAGCAAAAACCTATATGAATTTTGGAAAAAAAACATCACCGCTTCATTGAACAAAGAACTCAAAAAAGGAGAGTTGTTTATCAACTTAGCGAGCAACGAATATTTTTCGGCTGTGGACGTGAAGGGGTTGAAAGTTCCTGTTATTACTCCAGAATTTAAGGATTATAAAGATGGAAATTTGAAAATAATCAGTTTTTTTGCCAAAAAGGCTAGGGGATTGATGGTGCGCTATATTTTGGATACCAATGCCCAAACCCTTGATGATTTAAAAGGATTTAATTACGAAGGTTATCAGTTTGACGCTAATTTATCGAAAGGAAATAACTTGGTTTTTACGAGGTAGATTTTTATTAGCAGAAAGCAGGTTACAGAATTCAGAAGGTAGAATTGTATTTAGATTGTAAAAAATCAATAGTAGTTTTTATCAATTTTTTAAGTACCTCTTGATCGATGTCGGCAAGTTTAGTTACATAGATACATCCTTTTCCCATTTTGAATTTTCCTAATTCTTTGAGCAAATCATCTTGTCCAGAACAACCAGAATAAACATATAATGAAATGGCTGCTTTTCTTGGTGAAAATCCAACAAGTGGCCAATCGCCTTCCTGTTTACTTCTTTCGGATTTGTAATGGTATTGTCCAAAACCTATGATGGAAGGCCCCCACATTTTTGGTTCGTATCCCGTAAAATCCTGCATTAGCTTCAACAGTTCAAAGCCATCTTTTTTCTTTTGGTCCGTATTTGCAAACGAGTTGATAAAATCACTCACAATTGCATCAGTTTGTTTAGTTTTTATTGCCGCCATAATTGTTAGATTTTTTCGATTCTTTTAGTTGGCATTACATATAGTGTTTCGGTACTTGGCAACAGTTGTGAAAATTGAAAATGAATTCTCTTGGTCAGACTGAACAAAGTTATCAAAAAGATGTTTCTAATAACAACCGAAATAGCAATTGTGTTAATCCGAGCTGTCGAGGTTTGATTGTAGCAAGTGTTACTCGTTTGGTTCTATTTTTACAATAGTTTTTCAATTTTTAAAAGCATTTCTTTTGCGTTTTGATTTGTTGGGTCTAATTCTACCGCTTTTAAATAATCGCTCTTTGATAATAGATATTCTTTTTTATTAAAATAGGCTTCACCACGACTGTCATAGACATTTGATGAATTTGGAAACTCATTAACATTTAGATCAAAAATTTTAATTGCTGATTCTATTTTGGCATCTTTTAGAAATTCATAACCAAGTTGATTTAGTTCGCTTTCGTCAGAAAAATTGTAATCAGCACTGTTGTTTTTTTTCAGATTTTTGTACAGTTCAATTCCTTTGTCGATATTCTTTTGGGATTCTTTTCTGATAGTTAAGGCAATAGATTCTTTTTTAGATTCTAATGGGTAGTTTTTCCAATTATTCAAACTTGCAATGCTAGAAACTATTTCATTATTTATCAGCGGCATTCTGCCATTTGTCATTACAATTATACCATTTCCACCTTCAAAATCACCTATATAATAGCAAACAAAGCCTTCATTTCCACCACTATGGGCAAAGTATTTACTGCCTTTAAAATCATTTACGAACACTCCGAAATTATTATCTACTCTTTTTGCAGACATTTCTTTAGACAATATTTTATTTGATTTACCTAATAATGACAATTGTGTTTCAATGATGTATTTTGCTAAATCTGTTGGATTAGTCCATAAGCCGGCTGCTGCCTTTTCGGGATATATATGATACTTTCCTTTAACTTCTTTGCCTACATTATAACCTGTCGCAAGTAAATTTTCTTTCTCTTTAGCAGGAGGTTGATTAAAAGAACTGTTGTTCATTCCCAATTGGGTCAAAATATTTTTCATCATATACTCTTCGTATTTTTCTCCTGTTGTGTTTTCAAGAATTAATTGGGTAATCGTAGTTCCGCCTCCCGAATATTGAAATTTTAGGCCTGGTTCAAATATAGAGCGTACAGCATTTGAATTGGAAGGCTTTACCCCGTTAAGAGTTTCTATTGTGGTTGGTAAATTTTTCCCCTTTTCATAACCTGCAAAACCGCCAACTGATATGCCAGCCGTGTGATTTAGTAAATTTGCTATTGAAATTTTTTTCCCTTTTGAGATGGAATCGTATGGAAATTTCCAATTTTTTAAATAATTATTTATATCATTATCTAATCCCAATTTACCTTCTTCAACTAGTTTTAAAATAGCTAGACTATTGATAGACTTACTTATTGAAGCTGCTTGAAAAAGTGTTTGAGGAGTTGCTAATCGTTTTTCAGAAATGTCTGCATAACCATAGGCTTTTACCCATTCTACTTTGTAATCTTTAATTACTGCAATACTTACTGCATTAACTTCATAAAAAGCCATTCTTTCTTTTAAGGACCATTTTTTACTTTTTGATTTATCCCAATGATTTAAGTCGTTTTCGAATAATTTTATTTTATCATTTACATCTTGTGAAAAACTGTTAAAAGATAAAAACAGTATAATAATCAAATTTAATTTTTTCATGTTTTTTTATTGTGAAAAGTTAGTGTTTTGGTTCTTATAATTTCACTAAGTCGATGTGCTTTGTGAGCAAGGAGTGCAAATCCGCACTATTGGGTTAAAATATCAACCAATTCTTTAAAACCCATTTTTTTAGCGTGTTCCAATGGTGTTATGCCATTCTTATCTGTGATGTTTTTATCTGCACCATGTGCAAGTAACAATCTTACTATTTCCTGTTGACTTTTGCCACCATTTGATAATACAATAGCTTCTAAGAGGGCAGTCCATCCTAGTCTGTTTATGTGATTAACTTTTACATTTGTTTTTTCAAGTAATAATTTCACAACATCTACGTGACCTTTTTCACAAGCAGGAATTAATGCAGTTCCTCCATAACCATTTAAAATCGTCATATCAGGATTTGATTTTTCAATAAGTAATTGAGCAATATCCTCATACCCCTTTACACTTGCAATCATAATTGGTGTGTTGTCAATTTTATCGCTTGCAATATTTATACTAGCATCGTGTTCTAACAACAATTTAACCATTGTAATGTCATTCCTATCTGTTGCGATAATGATCCCAGTTTCATTATTGGCATCTTTACTATTAATATCAATACTGTTTTTCAATTGATTTTTTACTGTAATAAAATCACCGTTTCTAAGTGCTGTAAAATATTTTTCGGTATCCATTTTTGTTTTGTGCAAGTTTTCGTTCTTTGGATTATTATTCATTACTTTCAAATTTTGATTACAACTCGTGCTCATAATACAGGATACCATAAGTATTACAAAAAGGGTGTGTGATTTGTATTTTATCATAAATATTTTTTTACAGTTTTGATTGTTTTGTTTCTAATCAGATTGTGGATTTTCAATACGCTGCCTCTCTAATTGTTAAGTTCAATTTGGTTTTAATAATTTTTTTACTAATCTCACTATGTCGATTTACTTTGAGGTTTCGAACACTTATGATTGCAAATCCGCTATCGGGATTTCTTTTACAAATTAATCTGATATTGAATTCTTTTTGTACGTATTATGCTTTCCAATTCGTTTAATGATAGTAGTTTATATGATAAGCTTTTATCATTTAATGATACAAAACAGAATTGAAATCGGTTTCCAAGTAATTCGGCAAAGTCAAATTCGTTTTGCG
>DATEOV010000087.1:0-5666 GCA_035273645.1 Flavobacterium sp.
TCAAACATTACTTTATATAGGTTTGGCCCAATGATAGCCAATGTTCTGGCATGATCAATTCCATAAAGAGCTGTCAATTCATGCCCAATCATATGAGTGGCCCAGTCAGAAGGAACCCCTTTTTGAATCAGTCCATTCAAAGCCATAGTGCAACTCCACATAAAATTGGATGCCAAAGCATAATCAGTTGGGTTTTCTACAACATCTGGACCAATTTGGATTAAGGTTTGCAAAATACTTTCTGCAATGCGATCTTGTAAATAACCTTCATGAACATAGGTTAGGTATTGTTCCAGGACATGAGTGTAAGCATCTACAACCCCGTTTTGCAATTGTCTTTTAGGCAAGGATGCAATTACTGTTGGATCACAAATGGAAAACTTAGGAAACATAGCCGAACCACCAAAATCCAGTTTTTCTTGAGTTGCCGCAATTGTTATCACCGAACCCGAATTCATTTCACTGCCCGTTGCTGGTAAAGTCAGAACTGTACCAAATGGAATCACAGTAGCTCCATCTTTGAAAATAATTCTCTTTTTCAGAATGTCGATTGGATCTCCTTCAAAAGGCACGGCTGCCGAAATAAATTTCACGCCGTCAATAACACTTCCCCCACCGACAGCTAGAATAAAATCAATTTCTTGCTCTCGGATAATTGCAACAGCTTTCATCAAAGTTTCAAAATGCGGATTGGCTTCGATTCCTCCGAATTCGACAATGTCATAACCTTCCAGACTTTTACGAACTTGCTCATGGACGCCATTTGTAAAAATACTACCTCCGCCATAAGCGAGAAGGATTTTGGCATTGCCTGGAATTAATGTCGATAATTTTTCTATTTGCCCTTTTCCAAAAACCAATTTGGTAGGATTGTATAATTCGAAATTTAGCATGATTATTATTTTATGGATTAGTTGCAAAGAATCTTAGTGTCTTTTTTTTATTTTTTTGAATTCAATTGTGCCAATAATTTTTCGGCTACCAATTTGGATGAAGCTGGGTTTTGACCTGTAATTAATAATCCATCTTCTACAGCATATGGATGCCAATTTTCTGTTTTACTATAAATACCTCCATTTGTTTGTAGCGCATCTTCCAATAAAAAAGGAACAATTTTGGTTAATCCAACTGCTTCCTCTTCGGTGTTGGCGAATCCCGTAATTTTTTTGCCTTTTACCAAAAATTGCCCATTTACTTTTACATTTTTTAAAACGGCAGGAGCATGACATACAAACGCCACAGGTTTTTTATGCGTATAAAATGACTCAATCAAAGCAATGGAATTTTTATCTTCAACTAAATCCCAAAGCGGACCGTGACCTCCTGGGTAAAAAACAGCGTCATAATCAGCTTGATTCACATCCGATAATTTTTTGGTATTTTTTAGTTTTTCCAATAAAACGGTATCCCCGTCAAATCGTTTAGTGTCTTCGGTTGCTGATGACGGATCGGCACTTTTTGGGTCAATTGGAGGTTGTCCTCCCTTTGGTGTAAAGATGTCAATAATTACGCCTTGATCAAGTAAAGCATAATATGGTGCAGCTAATTCTTCGGTCCAAAATCCTGTTTTTTCTCCTGTGTTACCTAATTGATCGTGACTGGTAACTACAAATAATACTTTTTTCATCTTTTTATTATTTTGTTTTTGTGCAGTTGCCATAAAGCAGCTCACTGTTAATGCTAGAATAGTTAATACAGTAAATTTTTTCATAATTTAATTAGTTTGATAATTATTGATATGCAAATTTATGGCGAATATGATATTAGTAAAAATAATTTAAATTATGTTTGTGATAAATATATTTATATCATGGTTAATCTGGAATGGTACCGAACGTTTAAGTCTGTTTATAAAAATGGAAATTTTTCCTTGGCTGCAAAGGAATTATTTATCAGTCAACCCGCTGTAAGTCAGCAAATAGTAATGTTGGAGGCGCATGTAGGTTACAAGCTTTTTAATCGAAAGTCCAAAGGGGTTGAACCTACCGAGTACGCTAAGTTACTTAATAATCTAATTATTGATGCTTTAGATCGTTTGGAAAATGTTGAGAATGGATTTCGTGCCAAAGCTTTTAATGCCAATCGATTACTTACTGTTGGTGTTTCCAGACATTTGATGAGCAGTATAGGAAGCTCATTGATTTCGAAATTTGATTTTATAGATTTTACGTTTCATAATAATGATGCGCTATTTGATTTGGTGAATTCCAAGAAATTAGATTTTGCTATAGGAACCAAGAAGTTCGACACTTTTGATACGATACAGAAAAAAGTGGGTGATATCAAACAAGTTATTGTGGGATCAACGGATATTGATATTTCGGTATTAAAAGCAAAAATTAAAAGCAAAGATTTTTTAGATATCGAAAACTGGATGAACGAGCAAAAATGGTATAGCCATGATGCCGGAATTCCACATATTAAATTATTTTGGCTTCATGTTTTTGCTAAAAAAAGACCTTCGATTGTGGCTAATTATATTATTCCGTCAGAATATGAAATGTTAGAAATTCTTAGTAAAAATACTGGGATTGCTATTACTTGGAATGTTAATGCAAAAAAAATGATTGAAGAAAAGAAACTACAGCTGATATGGAACAGTAAAGAAATGCCAAGTACTGACGTTTTTTTATTATCAGGTAAAAATGAAAATTTGAGTCCGATTTTTCAGGATATAATGACCGAATTAAAGTTGGTTTTGAGTTGATTATTTTTTGTAAAAATTATTATGATCAATATAATCCCAAACTTTATGAGGTAATAAAGGTTGAATATTTTTGCTTTTTTTGATATTGTGACGGATGTCAGTCGAAGATATTTCTACTACTGGAGCATCAATCAAATGGACTTTTGGATGATTTTTTAGTTCCAAATTTTCGGCTTCCGATGAAATTCTGGGATAAACATAAATGTCATGATGCTCTAAAATCGCTTCATAATTTTTCCATTTATGTAATGATTTTAAGTTGTCTTCACCCATAATCAAAGAGAACTCATGATCAGGAAATTTTTCTTGCAAGTGAACTAACGTATTTACCGTATAATTGGGTTGAGATAATTTGAACTCAATATCAGAAGGTTTTATTTTGGCAAAATCCTCGGTAGCGAGATAGACCATTTGCAAACGGTGGTAATCGTCAAGTAAAGTCGCTTTTTTTTTGAGCGGATTATGCGGCGTAACGACCATCCAAACCTGGTCCAAATCAGCATGTTCTGCCATGTGATTGGCAATGATAAGATGCCCAATGTGAATGGGGTTAAACGTTCCGAAATAAAGTCCGATTTTCATGAATTTAATTCAAAGATTTAAAAATTGAAAGATTTAAAAATTAAAGCTACGTTTCGTAATTTTTAAATCTTTCAATGTTTCAATTTATTTTTTTACAAAATCCTTTACCAATTGATAGGCTTCTTCAAGGGCAACTGGCAAATCGTAGTTTTTGATAATAACATCAAATTGCGGTGCTGTAGCCAATTCAACAGAAGCTTTGGCGATTCGCATATTGATTTTGTCTTCACTTTCGGTAGAGCGTTCTTTTAATCTTCTTTTAAGTTCATCAACGCTTGGAGGTTTTACAAAAACAGCCAAAGTTTCCTCTGGGAATTTATGCTTGATGCGCAAACCGCCGGCAACATCAATATCAAAAATCACGTTTTTTCCTTTGGCCCAAATGCGTTCCACTTCACTTTTTAGCGTTCCATAGAAATTATCGCGATAAACTTCTTCCCATTCTACAAAATCTTCTGCTTTGATGTGTTTTTTAAACTCGTCCAAGGACATGAAGTAATAATCCTTTCCGCTTACTTCTTCACCACGAGCTTCACGTGTTGCAGCCGAGATGGAAAATTCAAGATTCAAATCTTCCTTTCCTAATAAATGTCTAACTATAGTAGTTTTCCCAGATCCCGATGGTGCCGAGAATACGATTAATTTTCCTTTTTTCATTATTCTAACTTTAGGCTTTAAGCAATATGCTTTAAGCTAATGAATTTCATTTACAGTTTTCGCCTTGAGCTTAAAGCTTAGGCCATGGAGCTTTTTTACAATACATTCAATACCTGCTCCTTGATTTTTTCCAGTTCATCTTTCATCTGAACAACCAATTTTTGCATTTGCGCGTGATTCGATTTGGATCCCATAGTGTTGATTTCACGTCCCATTTCTTGGGTAATGAATCCTAGTTTTCTACCGTTGGCTTCCGTTCCGTTGATGGTTTCCAGGAAATAGTCCAAGTGATTGGTCAAACGTACTTTTTCTTCGGTGATGTCTAGTTTCTCTAGGTAATAAATTAATTCCTGTTCAAAACGATTCTCATCTACGTTTACTTTCAATTCAGAAATGGCAGTTTGCAAACGGTCTTTTATCGCCTGAACACGTTCTGGATCCAGTGCCAAAGCTTCATTCATATATTGACGAATGTTACCGATACGCAATTGAAATTCATTTTCCAATGATTGTCCTTCGTCTTTTCTAAAATTCAAAATGTTTTGCAACGCTTCTTCGATTACGGTTTGGATTTGAATCCAATCATTTTCGTCGATTTCCTCACGTTCTATTTTCATGGTGTCGGGCATACGCACGGCCATTTTCATCAATTCGGTTTCATCGGCATCAGCATACACTTCCCTCAATTGTTTGATGTAGGCTTTTACGATAGGCACATTGACCTTTGTAGAAGTCTGTTCTGCGGTACTTTCGATAAAAATAGAAAAATCCACTTTACCTCTTTCTAGTTTTAGGGCGATTTGGTTGCGTAAACCAAGTTCCATTTCGCGATAAAGAGAAGGCATTCGTACATTTAAATCTAAACCTTTACTGTTTAAAGATTTTACTTCTACTGTAATTTTTTTGGATGGTAATTGCAAAGTAGCTTTACCAAAACCAGTCATCGATTGTATCATATATTTTTCTAAAAGTGTTCAAAGATAATAAAAAAGTGGAACCCTGCTTTTAAGTCTTAATTTAGGAGCAGAAACATTTGGCATTTTAGGCAATATGGTCCCGTTTTTCGTTACAATCTTATAAGCCGAACCCCGGCTTATAAGGATTTTCACTTCAACCGGGGCTAAAGGGAAAGATTTTGCATTTTTGCAATTATTTTAAAAGGAAAAACAGTTCATATTGAACTCAGGTTTTATTTCTTTTTAGTAACCAAATATACTCCGGAAAAAATCAATAAAGCCGAACCAACTTTAGCCAAACTCAATGCGTCTTTTCCTAAACTTATCGCAAAAACAGAAGCAAATAAAGGTTGTAGGTAAATAAAAACGGCTACCGTGGTGGGTTTCAATTCCTTCATCGAAAGCAAGTTCAACAAATAAGTCAAGAAGGTAGAAATCACGACTACAAAACTTATTTTCCAATAAATGTCAGTTGGAACAATAGTCCAATCAACAACTGAAAATTCGCTCCATCCAAAAGGCAAAACCATTATAAATCCAAACAGATAAATCCATTTGACAAATGTAAAAGCATTGTATTTATTCATTAATTTCTTGACAATAATCAGGTAAAATCCATACGAAATGGCGTTGACCAAAACCAGAAAATTACCCAGTCCAGATTGAGAGCTGTCACCTATAGATTTTCCGTAAAGGATCAAGGAAGCTGTTCCTATCAAACCGAGAATAATTCCGAATACTATTCTTTTTTTCATCCGCTCTTT
>DATEOV010000088.1:0-2133 GCA_035273645.1 Flavobacterium sp.
TCCATTTATGATTCCAAATATTTATTCCGTTAATTTCATAATTTTCACCGTCTGCTATTATTTTTATATGTGTCCAATTTGTCATAATAGTTTCGTTTGGTTCTTGATTTTCTGCTTTTGCGCTCAGCTGACTGCTAACGTTCTCGCGCTACAAGCAGTTTGGGATTAAGGAAGCGTAATCTTTCGGATTTGCCAAATCTTCCAATTACAAACCAATTTTTCCATTAAGCCAATCCCCAAATTGCTTGTAGCGTGTGTTACTGGCTGGTTATTTTGTCGAAATTACAATTAAACCGCAAATTTTTCACGCTTCTGTTGGCAGAATCCAACTTTCACGTTTCTGCTTTTCGGCTCGTAATTTTCGGCTTATTATTTTCAATTATTTACTTTTTAATTTCTGCGCTAAACTTTTCAAGTTTCTGCTGGCAGATTCCGACTTTCACGCTTCTGCTTTTCAGATTCCAATTTTCAAGTTTCTGTTGGGAAGTTCCAATATTCACGCTTCAGTTTTCGTCTATTTATTGTCAGATTTTAACTTTCCGACTTCTGCTGGCGATTCCAATTTTCACGCTTCTGCTTTGTAAACTTTTTGCGGAAACAATGTTTATTTCCAAATCGAAATTACCTGCGTAATTTCGGCATAACTAGCCAGTAACGTCTTGGCACTACAGCGGGTTTGGGACTAAATTAATCCCTATTTTCGGATTTGCCAAATCATTCCAAATACAAGACCATTTTTCCATTAAGCCCGATGCCCAAATCCGTTGTAGTGGCTGTTAGTGGCTGTTTATTATTCATCAATATCTTCAAATATAATTTCGTTTTTGCTTTTTTCAACTGTTACAACTTGGTATGTTGGCGCAATATCTTTTCCGTTAGGTTCAAATGTTTTTCTAACGTATTTATCTTTGGTTTCATAATTTTGGATAACCTTTTGCCCGAAATGTCTATCTGTCAATTCTGTTATTTCAGGGACAGACTTTTCATCAACAATAGAATTGCTATTATTTCCAATTTCCATCACTATTTTCGTCTTATCTGCTTCCGAAATTTTTAGAGTAAAAGTGTGATAATAATCCCCAATACCAGACATTGATTTGTTTTCTGAAATTTCAAAATCATCATTCAAAATTATGTTTTGCTTTTCAAGCAAGTTCTTTGCATCATCTTTTGAAAATAGTTTGTCTTCGAAAAACATACTAAAAACTATATAAATAAAAAACAGTCCAACAATTGAAGAAAGGATTAATCCTGTAATATTTTGGCCGTTTTTTTTGGGAATAGAATATAAAATATAAATGAGCCACACACAAAAAGCTATTGGAATTAGAACTGCCAAAAATAAAATTATCTTTAAAACTATTTCATCCATTTTCTTTAGAGTGATTTTTGAAGTTTCGTCATGTTAAATAGCCACTAACGTCTTGGCACTACAGCGGGTTTGGGGTTAAATTAAGCCCTATTTTTGGATTTGCCAAATCATCCCAAATACAAAACCATCTTTCCATTAAGCCAAATGCCCAAATCCGTTGTAGTGGCTGTTGTGTGCTGTCTATATTTTCCTTTTATATTCACTTCCAAAGCTTGTTTTCTTCGTATCTCCAATTATAAACAAAACTGCTCCATAAATATAATGTGAATGATTTAAAATTAGATTGTTTTCGTTATTAATTCCAATTCTGGTTCTATCCAATTCAAAATTTCCACATAATCCAGGAATCCATTCAGTTTTGAAATTATTGTTCTTCAAATATAAATAGCCATCTTTTCTGATTTTGTAATCGATTTTTATATTGTCAATGATTTTTTCTTCATCTAATAGACTTATTAAAAGAGTCTTTTTATCTTGAACCTCAATTTTAACTTTGTAGTTTTCTAAATTTTGGGTTGAACCATTTCTGTATTCTTTATTTGTTTTAAGAGTAATATATAATGGAAATCTGCTAATTGAATCATTTTCCACAATATCAGGTTTCAAGTTCTCAAATCTCCAAATTGATTTAAGACTTTTTATTTCATATAATCCATTTATTTTTGAAACATTTTCTTTTTGGAGAATAGTTTGGTTATCAAATGTAACTTTCTTCGAAAATGTCGCACAACCAAACAGTGTAAATAAAATTAAGGTTAATA
>DATEOV010000089.1:0-12084 GCA_035273645.1 Flavobacterium sp.
TACTTTTCGTCGATTTAAGATGAATAAAAAGCCCAAGAGGATAAAAGCATAGAGCAAGTTGTCAAAAGCAATTGTTTGGGTATAAAATATAGCAATGACAAGGATAGCGCCTAAATCATCTATTACTGCAAGGGCAGTCAGGAATATTTTTAATGAAGCAGGAATTCGACTGCCCAATAACGATAAAACACCAATGGCAAAAGCAATATCGGTAGCCATTGGAATTCCGGCACCGTTTTGGGTTTGTGTACCGTAATTCAATGCCAGAAAAATTCCGGCTGGGACAATCATACCGCCCAAAGCTCCAAAAATAGGAAGAATGGCGTTTTTGATATTAGCCAATTCACCATGATACATTTCGCGTTCCAATTCTAAGCCAATCAATAAAAAGAAAATAGTCATTAATCCGTCATTAATCCAATGTGTAATGGAATGATGTCCAATTTCGGTGTTCCAAAAAGCGATATATTCAGTTTGAATAAATGAGTTAGCCAGTAATAAAGAGACTACTGTTACAAAAAGAAGCAATAGACCACTCGCTTTTTCACTTTGAAAAAATGCTGTAAATGTTTTGGTTAATTTCATCTTTATATTTCGCTTTAAAAGTAAATGGCTAATTTAAGCATTGTAGGTTAATTATTCTGGGTTCAAACCATAAACCATGATTTTTTAATTAATTTTGAGACTCTAATTTAGTAATCCTTTTATATGGACATCAAGATCCTTCATATTGACAGCAATAATCCCATACTTTGGGAACAACTGGAGCAGGCAGGTTTTATCAATCACGCCGATTTTACTTCTTCTAAACAAGAAATCGAAGCCAAAATTCAAGACTATCAAGGAATTGTTATTCGAAGCCGTTTTAAAATTGACAAAGAGTTCCTGGATAAAGCGACTAATTTGCAGTTTATCGCTCGAGTAGGAGCTGGTTTAGAAAGCATTGATTGCGATTATGCAACATCTAAGAATGTTGCATTGATAGCAGCTCCCGAAGGGAACTGTAATGCGGTTGCCGAGCATACTTTGGGAATGATACTGTCCTTGTTCAACAAGTTGAATATTGCCGACAGCGAGATTCGTTCCGGCGAATGGAACAGGGAAAAAAATAGGGGATACGAACTCGACGGCAAAACAGTTGGAATCATTGGATATGGTAATATGGGAAAAGCTTTTGCCAAAAAACTTCGTGGTTTTGATGTCGAAGTATTGTGTTACGACATCAAAGAAAATGTGGGCGACGCCAATGCTAAACAGGTTTCGCTGCAGGAATTACAGCAAAAAACAGATGTATTGAGTTTGCACATTCCATGGACACCCGAAACCGATAAGATGGTAAATTTGGATTTTATTAATGCTTTCGCAAAAGATATTTGGATTATCAATACCTCCAGAGGTAAGAATATTATCACTGCCGATCTGGTTACCGCCATGCAATCCGGAAAAGTTCTTGGGGCAGGATTGGATGTTTTGGAATACGAGAAATTATCTTTTGAAACGCTCTTTCAAAATAAAAACACACCAGATGCTTTTCAGTATTTATTGGATGGCAGAAAAGTGATATTAACTCCGCACATTGCTGGTTGGACCTACGAAAGTCACGAGCGATTGGCACAAGTGATAGTGGATAAAATTAAAGCGTTGTATGGGAAAAATTAAAGTTGTAAGATTTTTAATGTCTTAAAAAATAGTATTTTATGATATTTTTTATAATTTAGTCCATAACAAACAAACAATAAATTATAAGTTATGGAAAACAAACCGGAAGAAACTTGGAATACGCCCAAGAGTCCAATACCAACATTCAAAGTAGACCCAGTTGTGGTGTTAATTTTAAGTTTTTTGACCTGTGGATTGTATTTAATCTATTGGAATATTAAAGCGGCAGAAGTGCTAAATGCAGTTTACGAAAAAGAAATTATTTCACAACCCATTGCTATTTTTGCGGGTTGTTGTTACCCAGTAAATGCCTATTTCTTTTATTTGGTGGGTAAAGATGGTTTGCCAGCTATTTATAAAAGAGTTGGATTGCCAACGAAAGACGATTCTGTACTTTTATTAGTTTTGGGATTGTTATTTCCAATGGTTGCGGCAATGATTGTACAAAGCGAAATCAATAAATTGTATTCATAAAAATGAAATCGCCATGATTCAAAAACGTTATACAGGAATGAAGAATGGCGATACCATATTCCTTAAAAAAAACAAATGTTATCTACATATGAAACGAGAACGTAAAATACTCGGAATTATAGGGGCTGTAATAACCCTTATAATTCCGTTTTTTTTAATGTTGCATAACCAGAATAATCATCTTGAAACGGATCAGTCTTTATGCCCTTTCAAAATGCTTACAGGTTTCCCTTGTCCGGGTTGTGGAATAACAAAGTCATTGGTTTATTTCTATGAGGGAGATCTTTATAAAAGTTTGTATTATCATATTTTAGGCCCTTTTGTAGTTCTTTTTTGTGTGGTAACGATACTTGTTCTGTTCGCAGAATTAATTACAAAAAAGGAATATTTGAATGGGATTTTATACAATAAAAAATTAGCCTATGTTCTGGCTTGTTTTTTGATTTTTTATCAAATAGTGAGAATAACCTATTTCGTAGAAAACAATACCTACGATTCCATTTTAAAAGAATCCATTTGGAAATAAAAAAAAATTAAAATAAACGGCCCCCAAATTGTGTTTAACTTTTTGGGGGCTGTTTATTTTTAGATTGTACACAAAAGTTTATTTTAATATTTCGTTGTGTAATTTTTACAGACGTAATGCGTTTTTTATTAAATGAGCGTTAGATATACTTGTGTAAAATATTTTGAGACTTAAATTAGATTCCCTAAAAACATTTTAGGATATTTGGTTTTTATTGTCAAAGTGGAATAATTTTTGTGATATCAAAATCTGTCAAATCGAAAAGTAGTAATAAGCCCCAAAACTAATAAAGAATGATTAAAAAAATTTCTATCGGACTTTTAATTCTAACACTGTCCACTTCTTGTGTTTCCAAGAAAATCTACAATGATCTCGAAAATCAATTTGCCAATCTAAAAAAGGAAAACAGAGCCATTTCTGATGAAAATGCTGCTTTATTGGCTTCCAAAAAACAATTGGAATTAGAGAAAGCCACTTTGCAAAGCAAATTGGATGAAACCAACTCCAACTTGGCCAAAGTTCAAGCTGATTATGAAGCTGCCAAGAACAAAATGAAGGTGATGCAAGATTCGTATGGTGCTTTAGAAAAAAACAGCAACGAAGCATTGGAAGCCAATATGAAAAAGAATCGCGATTTATTGGCACAATTGGATGCTAAAGCGAAAGCATTGGCTTTGGAACAAGAAAAATTGAATGCAAGCAGCCAACGTTTGAAAGAGTTGGAAGATTTAATTGCGGCCAAAGAAGCCAGCATGAAAAAACTAAAAGAAACACTTTCTAAGGCTTTAAATGGTTTTGAAGGCAAAGGTTTGACAGTTGAACAAAAAAATGGAAAAGTTTATGTTTCTATGGAAAATAAATTGCTTTTCAATTCAGGTAGTTGGGCTGTAGGTGTTGAAGGTAAAAAAGCGGTTGTTGAAGTAGGGAAAGTATTGGGTGACAATCCTGATATTTCGGTATTGATTGAAGGACATACCGATAATGATCCATACGAAGGTTCTGGACCAATTGCTGATAACTGGGATCTTT
Source organism: Flavobacterium sp. (assembly GCA_035273645.1). Lineage (GTDB taxonomy): Bacteria > Bacteroidota > Bacteroidia > Flavobacteriales > Flavobacteriaceae > Flavobacterium. The sequence continues at coordinate 3,689 of DATEOV010000089.1, forward strand.
CGACCAAAAGAGCGACTGCTATTGTTACTATTTTGGGTGAAAACAAGAAAGTGAACAAGCAAAATCTTACTGCAGCTGGAAGAAGTGAATATTCGCCATTAGCAAGCAATAGCTCAGCTGAGGGGAAATCCAAAAACCGTAGAATCGAAATTATTTTGACTCCAAGATTGGACGAAATTTCAAAAATGCTGAATGATTTTTAGGAAAAAAGAAGCTAAGATTTTAAGAAACTAATTTACTGAGTATAGAAAAGGTTCGCGTGTAAATGCCGAACCTTTTTTTGTTAATATTAGACAAAGTCAAACCAAAAACGAGGAACTAATTTTTATCTTTGCTTTTAAAAAAACTTAGCAACTTAGATTCTTAGCAACTTAGCTACTCAAACATGAAATACACTACTTTACCGAACACCGATATAAAAGTCAGTAAAATATGCCTGGGAACAATGACCTTTGGGCAACAAAACACAGAGTCTGAAGGACATGCCCAAATGGATTATGCACTCGAAAAGGGAGTCAATTTTTTTGATACTGCCGAGATGTATTCTATCCCAGGAAAGCAAGAAACTTACGGAAGTACCGAAAAAATAATCGGATCTTGGTTTAAGAAAACCGGAAAGAGAGAAGAGGTAGTTTTGGCTTCGAAGATTGCAGGCCCAAGCCCAATTTTTGGTTATATGCGTGAAAAATTAGATTTTTCGCCTGCCAGTATTCAATATGCGTTGGATAATAGCTTACAACGTCTTCAAACAGATTATTTGGATCTCTATCAAATGCATTGGCCAGAACGCAAAACTAATTTTTTTGGACAACGTGGTTACAAAGTTCAAGATGATGCTTGGGAAGACAATATTCATGCGGTTCTCGAAGCGTTGGATGGTTTTGTAAAAGCTGGGAAAATCAAACATATTGGAGTTTCAAATGAGAATCCTTGGGGAATGATGCGTTTTCTGGAAGAAAGCAAATACAATAATTTGCCAAGAATCAAAACCATTCAAAATCCGTATTCGTTGTTAAACCGTCTTTTTGAAAACGCTTCTGCCGAAGTTTGTCTTCGTGAGAATGTGGGATTATTGGCGTATTCACCTTTGGCTTTTGGAGTTTTATCTGGAAAGTTCCTTACTGGTGAATCCCATCCTAATGCACGATTGAGTTTGTTTCCACAGTATTCAAGATACAGCAGTGCAAAATCCACAGAGGCAACAAAATTGTATCAGGAAGTGGCTCACAAACATGGATTGACATTGACTCAACTGGCATTGGCTTTTGTACAACAACAGCCTTTTATGACGAGTTCAATTATTGGTGCGACTACAATGGAACAACTCAAAGAAAATATAGATACAATTCAGGTAACACTGACCGAAGAAATTTTAAAAGATATTGATGCTGTTCAAGCGATTATTCCTGATCCAGCACCTTAATCATGAAAAAATAACAAATTAAAAACCCTGTCAAAGATCAAACTTGACAGGGTTTTTTGGTTTGAAGAGGTTTTGAACAGCTTTAATCAAGTTATTCGATAATGAGTCTAAAGGTCGAAAGATGTCCTTGTTCATTTTTGACGGTTACTATATAAAACCCTTTGGATAAATTATCCATTTTGACAGTATTTACGTCTTTATTTTCCGTTTTTTTCTTCAATAACATTTTGCCTTCCATGTCAAAAAGTGTGACTTCTGTAGGATAATTGTTGCCTGATTTTTGGATAATAATTTCTGATTTAGCAGGGTTAGGATAAATTGCAAATTGTGTTTGATCGAAAGTATTGATCCCAAGTGAAGTGTCAATAATTTTGAAAATAGTACCGTTAGTAATATCTGCTACGTAAAGTTCTCCATTAACATCCTCTCCAAAAGTTGAAAAATTATTTCCTGAAAATTCTTGTGAATAAGTCAGTGTACCACTGGAAGTCATCATTCCAATTTGTGGTTTGCAATAATCGGTAAAGAAATACAATCCCTTGAAGTCGGGATAGACAGTTCCGTTATATACATATCCGCCAGTTACTGAACAAACACCTGTAGAGTGGTTTATTGTCTTTAATGGAAACTTCATGGATGCTTGCGAGGGGCAACCCGAAGTGTTGTAAGCCGTATTTCCTTCATAACAACGCCAACCATAGTTTAATCCGGCTTGTGTCGATGCAGCGATATTGATTTCTTCAATATTGTTTTGGCCTACATCGGCAATCCACAAATTACCCAGGTTTTTGTCAAATGAGAATTTCCAGGGATTCCGAAGACCAATTGCCCAAATTTCATCTGCGCCTGCAATTCCCACATACGGATTGCCAACAGGAATGCCGTACGGAGTTCCAGAGTTTACATATATACGAAGCATTTTTCCCAATAAGTCATTGATGTTTTGTGCCCTATTTTCGGGGTCTCCACCGCTGCCGCCATCGCCCATGCCGATATACAAATAACCATCGGGTCCAAATTTTAAAGATCCTCCATTATGGTTGGCATAAGGTTGCACAATGGTTAAAAGTACAGTTCCACTTGAAGCATTGGCAAGATTTGGATTTGTACTATCAACAGAATATCTCGTAATTACAGTATTTCCAGATAAGTTGGTGTGGTTGGTATAAAAGAAACCACTAGAAGCATAATTGGGATGAAAAGCCAAACCTAACAAACCTTGTTCATTACCAGTACTTACTTGTCCAGTAATGTTGAGAAAAGGATTTGGATTTATAGTCCCGTCAGGGTTTAAGATTTTTATAATGCCGCCTTGCTCGACAATAAACAATCGGCTGTCACCAGCATTTGCAATTTCTAAAGGTCTTGTAAAGCCAGTTGCAAAAGATTGTAGTCCGATAGTTTGTGAATAGGAAAAACTAAAAGAATATAACGAGAATAATAAAGCCATTATTTTCATAATCAATTGGTTTTAGAGTAAAGACAAATTTACAAATAAAAACTACTTTGTATGCATGTAATGTGTTGTTTATTAAGTTGGTAAAATTTATTTTGTCTGTTTAATTTTTATGAAAAAGGGTTCAGCTTTAATTAAAAAGCGAACCCTTCTTTAAAAGATTTATTGCATTCAGAAAATGGTTTACAAGTTCTCTATAACTTGATCCTTAGGATATCTCACTTTGTAACTAATCCTAATTTTCTTGGTTTCATTCGGTTTCATTTGCAACTGCCAGGTTAGAATTCCTGTTTCCAGGTTTATTTTAGCATTGTCACTTTGCAGTAATTCAATTTCAATGTCTTTATTCGAGCTCAATGGATATTGGTCTTTCAATAAAATTTCAATTGCTTCTTTTTTGTTGTTTCTAATGGAAATATCAAAAGTAAAGGTTTGCTCTTTTTTGGAAGACAAAAATTTGGTACCCGATTGATCTACTACTTTTTCTCGTTTGATCGTTACTTTTTTATCGCGTCCCATGCTCAAGCTTAAAGTATCACTGGTTTGGCTAGGCTCTATAAAAGTTTTGCCTACGTACATTCCTTCAAAAATGATGTTGGCTTCTCCTCTCAACAAATTATATTTACTGTAGTCGGCAATTTGAGCTAGTAAAAATGCATCTTTTTCAGCTTTTGGAACCGCATAGTATTTATACGATGCAGGGAGTTTGATTTCTTTTAGAGAGACACTATGTACTTTTCCATTGGATAAAATATCATATGGAATGTCAATGTCAAAAGAGACGTTCAGTTGGTTTTCGGATACTGTTGTGTAGTCAGAAACAGATGATTCTGCCATCATGATTGGTTGTGCATTCATTTCTTCCTTAGTAATTTGAACACCTGCAACTCTTCCTTGCAATTGATTTGAAACTCCTTTTTTCTTAGAGCCATAGCCCATCACAACCACTTCTTGTAACATTTGATTTGTTCTATAGTTTAAGAACCAAGAACTTAACAAAGGCGCTTGATTGTTTTGATTGGGAATACCGCTGGACAAAGTAAGTTTTACTTTTTTCCAATCGATTCCGGTGTTTTGAATTACCTGTGCTTTATACATCATATTGATTGGTGCAGTTACGCTTTCAGTACGTAAATCATAGAAAGGTGTCCAAGAAGCGTAATTCGACAAATAGGTAATGTCCAAAGGAACGGCTCCAGCCAAATTATTCATTACCTGCACTATCAATTTTCCAGATGAGGTTTTCTCTTCTTTGCTCGTGTCTACTTTGAGTTTGTTGTTTAGTTTTTGAAGAGTCTCATTCAGTTTTTGTTCTTTTTCCGTCAAGGTGTTAATGGTATTGGCGGTTTCGGTTTGTTTGGCTTTGTAATAATCTACCATTTTCATTAATTCCAATACATTCAAACCCGAATTTATTCCTGAAACTTGTTGGTTTTTATCTAAAAGGGCTAGCGTTTTGATCTCAGCATTTTTGGAATTGCCAACTTTTAAAAGCTCTTTTTGTACCAACACAATACTGTCTTTCACTTTTTTCAAAGCTGGAGATTTAAGATCTATTTCATATTCAGAAACATAATCATTGGTAAACTGAACAGAAAGCACGGTTAAGGATGCTGGAGCGCCTATTTGTAACGAATTTTCATTTAAGTCAACTGCCACATTTTTGATGACAATTTCACTGGTCCCTAACGGTAAATTTACTGAGGTAGTTTGCGAAATCTCAGCAGCATTAAAATACACCGTTGCTGCTTTTACTTTGGCAGTAGTGAAAATTGGTTTTTGTGCGAAAGTTAAGGCTGCAGCTAATAAAAGGGCTGATAGTATTGTTTTTTGAAACATAAGGAGGTGTTTAATTTTTATATGATAAGCATTACAAATAACGTATTTTTTGAACCATATAAGTCATAGAAGTAAAAATATTGACTTCAACTTAACTTATATGACTTATATGGTTGACAATTTTTTTATCGTTCTACTGAATACCCTTTTGCTTTTGCCAAAGCGACAATAGAAGTGTTTATAGCATTTCCTAAATCGTCTTTTGATTTTGTTTTTTTGCTTTCGGCATCGATGTATTGTTGGCGTTTTTTTGCCAATTCCCCAATTTCTTTCTGAATGTTTTCTCGTTCCTTGGTTTTTTGGTCAATAATCACTTTCAATTCAGCTTCCGATTTGTTTTGAAGTTCAGTTGGTAATTCTTCTTTTTTAAGTTTTGCAATGGCCTTTGGATCCTCTTTTACTCGGTCAACAAGATCCCAACTTTCATTTTTATATACCGCTTTGGATTTGCTTACGGCACGTTCGGCATAATTGGCAGATGAAACTTTTTGTGCATTTTTGTCCTGCGCTTCTTGGTTCATTTTTTTGGAAGAACCCTTTGCTCCGTAGCCAATATAAGTGGTGTTGATCTTTACATTGCATTTGGATATTTGATCGTCATATGGCGTTGATACATATTGTACAGACAGGTTAGAGTCAATATTGAAATATTTTCCCTTTCCATAATCGGCACCATCTTTCCAAAAGGTATTAATGCCTTCCATACTGCTTCCACAGAAAATAGTGTTCACATAAATATCGTTTTTCATTGCATCGCTTATGGCTTCTTTGTAGTTTATTCTACCTTGATTGAAAGTCTCATTTCCTGCAATGTAGATGAGTTTCATATTGCTGTTTTCTTTACCCCATTGCAATTTCTGAGTTGCATCTTGAATTACCGCACCGCAATATTCGTTACCCCCGTTGGTTCTTAAAGCAAATAATTTTTCGGAAATCAAGTCCAAGTCAGTGGTGAGAGGCGTTACTTGTCGAATGTAATTGGATTGTTCGGCTAATCCGTCATTGCCGTATTCGTATAGAGCAATTTCGATATCGGGAGTTTTACCGGAATATTTGAGCGTAGTCAACGTGTTTACAATATTCCAAAGCCTGGATTTAGCTTGGTCGATTAATCCGTCCATACTGTTGGAAGTATCCAATAAAAGAGCGACTTGAATTTTGTTGTTTTCTGATGTTTTTGGTTTTTCGTTTGTTTCATCCTTGATTGGTTTTGCATTCGAAGAATTACAGCTTGCGAAAGAAAGAGTGGTTGCCAAAAGCGCTGAGATAAACAGAGTAGATTTCATGATTTTTAGTTTTTAAAGGTTGATTACAGATCAAACTTAGAAACTTAAAACACTCCTTTTTTGGACAAATGGTGAAACGGCCTTTTCACTTGGTGAAACGAGTTGTAAAAGGAGTATAAAATACTTTACTTTACAGAGATGATTTTTTTGGAAGTTGCTAAGACTCTAAGAGGCTAAGATTATAAGTGTTTTAGATGTTAAAAAAGCAAAATCTCTTCCTCTAGCCCCGATAGAAGCGAAAATCCTTGTGGCCCGGCGTTCGGGCGACAAGATTGAAGCGGATAGCGGGACTACTGTTGATAGAACTGCCAAACTTTCTGCTCCAAATTATTAGTAACCCGCTTAGAAACTTAGCGACTTAGCAACTCAGAAACTTTAAAAAAAATGCGTTTACTAGCTACATATTTTTTCTTCCTTTTCACTATGTTATTGTTTCCTTTTGGAGCGATGGCTCAGGATTCTTTGTCCAAAAGTAAATCGGCACCTTCTAAAATGAAAATGGTGACCAAAGATTTGAAAAAGTCTTTGGAGGTAAATGATGAAGCTCAAATTGCTCAAAATTATGAGCGATTGGGGAATGAGTTTCAAAATAAAGGAGATTACGCCAAAGCCGAAGAGTACTTTAAAAAAGCAATCACGAGTTATACCAAATTAAAGTTGGTGGATGACAAAACCCGCGTGACCAGAAGCCTTGCTAAAGTTCAAGAATCGCAGAAAGACTATAAATCGGCAATTAAGAGTTACGAAGTGGCCGGTGAAATAGCTGAAGACAAAAGTCTTGAAAAAATTAATTCGAATGATGCCAATCGCTTGCGTTCTGTGGCGAGTCCTGCTGCTCAAATGGGTTATGTCAATTCGAATATTGAGTTGTTTAAAAAGGAAAAGAAAGAGGAAGAAGTCTCTGCAGCTTATGTCCAAAAGGCTGAAAATTCACTGCAGCAGAAAAACAAGGAAGTTGCTATAGAGAGTTATACTAAAGCGCTCGCTTACGCAAAAGGAAAACCGGCAACGATCATCAAAATCAATAATGAAATTGCTAAGGTTTACGCTTCAGACAATCAGTTTGATAAAGCAATTGGTATTAACGAAAAGCTTTTGGCGGAAGCGATAACCAAACAGGATTTTACTACCCAGATTAAGCAATTGCAATCATTATCGGCTCTGTATTTCAAAAAAGAAGACCCGAATAAAGCGATTACAGCTTTGAAAGAAGCTTTTGATTTGGCGTTGGAGAAAGGAAATTCAGCTGAAGCCAAAAAGAGTTTGATTTCGTTGACTCAGTATTATAACGGAAAAGGAAATAACAAAGAAAGTTTGGCCCTGTACGACCAATTTCTTCAAAATTTTGACCAATTGGTACAATCCGATACGACTTTGATAGATGCCAAAACATTTCAGGTGAGTGAAGATAAGATTCGACAATTGGAAAAAGAGAAATCGTTGAAAGATGAGCTAATTACAAAGACGAACACTTTCAATTATGTTCTTTTGGGTTCGATTGGGTTGTTATTATTGTTGTTTTTGTGGATTGTCAAATCGCTTTTTTCGATTAAAACCAAAAATAAAGAAATAGCATTGCAATCGTTACGACGCGAAATGAATCCGCATTTTATTTTCAACAGTCTCAACAGCGTTAATCAGTTTATAGCCGAAAACAAGGAACGCGAAGCCAATAAATACTTGACTTCCTACTCGAATTTGATGCGAAATACGATGGAGAATTCCAATAAGGATTTCATTACATTGGACAATGAATTGGAGCAATTGAAAAAGTATTTGGAGTTGGAACATCTGCGTTTTCAGGATAAATTTGATTTCAAGATAAGCGTTGACCCTGAATTGGACGCCGAAAGAACGATGGTTCCTAATATGATTATTCAGCCACATTTGGAGAATGCTATTTGGCACGGATTGCGGTATTTGGAGGCCAAAGGATTATTGCAGTTGCAAGTTCAGTTAACCAAAGGGAAAATGGTAATTCGTATCGATGATAGCGGTATTGGTTTGACCAAAAGCCAAGAGCTGAAAACGAGCAATCAAAAAGCGCATGAATCAAGGGGAATGAATAATACAAAAGAGCGTATTAGCTTACTGAATGAATTGTACAAAAAAAATATTGCGTTCCAAATTGCTGAGAAAGCCTTTCCGGAAACGGGAACTATAGTCGAAATTGTTTTTCCATTAATTGATAAAATAGGATGAATTTTCAAAAGATAAAAAGCGTTATTGTCGAAGATGAATTGGCGGCTCGCGAAGTGCTCAAGAATTATTTGAGTAAATATTGTCCGCAAGTGGAGGTTATTGGCGAAGCGCAAAACATAAAAGAAGCGGTTCCGTTGTTGCACGAATTACAGCCACAGTTGGTTTTTTTGGATGTTGAAATGCCTTTTGG
>DATEOV010000090.1:0-3105 GCA_035273645.1 Flavobacterium sp.
AGAGCTTCTCGTTGTGATGGCCTCCATTTACAATTACTTTTTTATTTAAATGAAGACAATAACAGCGGTTTGTATTTAATAGCTTTTCCATGTGATTGAGGTCGGTTACCATACTGTCATCATCCCCTTCCGAATCCCCGCAGAGAAAGTAAATTTTAGCTTTAAGTTTTTTACTATTTGACATATAATCATTTATGTCTTTACGATTAATCCAAAAAGCCGGGGAAAACACACCCGCTTTTCCAAAGATATCCGGATATTTTATTACGGCATAAAAAGAAACCAAACCTCCCAATGAACTTCCCATTATGGTCGTGTTTTTGGCATTAGTTTTTGTTCTGTATTTTTTGTCAATTTCAGGTTTTAGCGTATTGACAATAAATTCGAGATATTTATCAGCATTTCCCCCACCGTATTTTTCGTTTTTATAGGGAGTTAATTCTTCTAAACGTTTGTCGCCACCGTTTTCAATACCCACAACAATTACTTGTGCATTTAGACTATCCAGTTTTTCGTCGACATTCCATTCTCCTGCAAAGGAAGTCTTGGCATCAAACAAATTTTGAGCATCATGCATATAAATGACAGGATATTTTTTGGTCGAAGTTTCGTAATTTTTAGGTAAGTAAAGCCAAATTTTTCTACTTGTTTTTAGTTGAGGGGCTTCGATGGTAAAAGTAGAAACTTGTTTGGAAGCAGTACTCTCTTGAGCAGTTGTTTTACTAAGAAATAAAAATAACGGGATTAGATAAATTAACTTCAAGGTGTTTTAATTTTTAGATTTAGGAAAAAAGAATATTTTAGCTAAAATAAATAATTAGATGAACACACACGTAGAAAAAATCAATTTGTTGTCTGAAATGATTGCATTTTCAGTTGTTGATGGCCGATTGCATGAGCGCGAATATCAATTTGTTTGGATTGTTGCACAAGAATTAGGAATCAGTAAAAAAGAGTTCAGCGATTTATTTCATCAAGAATTACCTTCTGGCGTTATAAAATCAGAATTTGAAAGAATTCAGCAATTTTATCGTTTGGCATTATTGATGCACGTTGATGGTGTTTTACATCGAAAAGAAGAAGATGCCATTCGCCAAATTGCTATCAACATGGGTTTGAATCCAAGTGCAACGAATCGTATTCTTAAACTAATGAAAACATCTCCCAATGCAATGATACCTGCAGAAGTATTATTGGAACATTTTCAGGAACAACATAATTAATGAATTTTTGCTTGTAAAGCTTTAATCTCATCACGCAGTTTTGCAGCTTGCATAAAGTCCAAATCTTTTGCTGATTTCTCCATTGCTTTTCGTTTTTCACGAATGAGTTTTTCTAAATCAGGTTTGGACATATAAGCAGTTTCCGGTTCGGCTGCAACATTCATAATGTGTCCCAATTCATACTCAACCAATTTATTGTTGGTAAAAGCACTTTCTATTTTTTTATTTAAAGCTTGAGGAACTACATTATTTTCTAAGTTGAAATTAATTTGCTTTGTTCTTCTGTAATTGGTTTCATCAATAGTTTTTTGCATACTATTGGTGATTTTATCTGCATACATTATTGCTTTTCCATTTAGGTTTCTTGCGGCACGACCTATGGTTTGAGTTAGTGAACGATGACTTCTCAAGAATCCTTCCTTGTCGGCATCAAGTATCGCAACCAATGAAACTTCTGGTAAATCCAATCCTTCTCTTAATAAGTTCACTCCAATTAAAACATCAAATATTCCTTTTCGCAAATCCTGCATAATTTCGATGCGTTCAAGGGTGTCAACATCAGAGTGAATGTAGCGACAACGAATAGATACTTTAGTAAGGTATTTAGCTAGTTCTTCAGCCATTCTTTTGGTCAAAGTTGTCACCAAAACTCTTTCGTCCAATTCACAACGCTGCTGAATTTCCTCAATCAAATCATCGATTTGGTTTAGACTCGGGCGAATTTCAATTATAGGGTCCAATAAACCTGTTGGGCGTATCACTTGTTCTACATATACGCCATCACATTTTTGCAATTCATAGTCGGCTGGAGTTGCAGAAACATAGATAACTTGGTTTTGCATGGCTTCAAATTCGTCAAACTTCAATGGTCTATTGTCCATTGCTGCAGGTAGACGGAAACCATATTCTACTAAATTCTCTTTACGGCTTCTGTCACCACCATACATTGCTTGTACTTGTGATATGGTTACGTGGCTTTCGTCAACGACCATCAAAAAATCTTTTGGAAAATAGTCCAATAAACAGAAAGGTCTCGATCCAGCTTCCCTTCCGTCCAAATAGCGTGAATAGTTTTCGATTCCGGAGCAATAACCCAATTCCCGAATCATTTCCAAATCAAAATTGGTTCGTTCTTCAAGCCTTTTAGCTTCAAGGTGTTTACCTATTTCTTTGAAATAATCAACCTGTTTGACCAAATCTTGTTGGATTTCCCAAATCGCACCATTCAACACATCAGGTGAGGTTACAAACATATTGGCTGGATAAATAGTCAGTTTTTCGTATCGTTCAATGACTTTAGCGGTCTTTACATCAAAGCTTTCAATTTCTTCTATTTCATCTCCAAAAAAATGAATTCTAAAAGCATCATCGGCATAACTTGGATATACTTCAACGGTATCTCCTTTTATGCGAAAATTTCCGGGAGTAAAATCAGCTTCAGTTCTAGAATACAGACTTTGAACCAAACTCTTCAATAATTTGGTTCTGGAAATCATCTGATTTTTCTCTACGGCAATAACGTTCTTTTGAAATTCTACAGGATTTCCAATACCATAAATACAGGAAACGGAGGCTACCACTATTATATCTCTTCGACCAGAAAGAAGAGAAGATGTAGTGCTTAAACGCATTTTTTCAAGTTCTTCATTGATGGATAAATCCTTCTCGATGAAAACGCCGGTAACAGGCATAAAAGCTTCGGGTTGGTAATAATCGTAATAGGATACGAAATATTCAACAGCATTATTTGGAAAAAACTGTTTGAATTCTGAATATAATTGTGCCGCCAAGGTTTTGTTGTGTGCCAAAATCAAAGTAGGACGTTGTATTTCCTGAATGACATTGGCCACCGTAAATGTTTTTCCGGAACCAGTAACCCCAA